>NZ_MIIZ01000001.1:0-325 GCF_001743005.1 Shigella sp. FC1967
TCTGCAATGGGCCATGCTGGCGCTGAGGTTGCTCAAAGTCAAAGCAAGTTAGTGGTGAGAAGGAAGAGAGAACCCGGTACTGTGAAGCGCCGGGTTTTTTATGCCGCCCTGTTTACAGTATCAAAAAGTGATGCTATAAAGTGAGCAAGTCACAAGGAGAACCAACGAATGGCTGTTATCAACTCACTCCGCGCTCTCAAAGGCGTAACCGCCCCCCGAAGAACTGAAAAAAGGGGATGGATTCACTATCTCTCCTCAGCTTCTGCTGGAGGAAGAAGGGTTTAACACCCGTGGCGCTTTCTGCGAGAACTACTACGAGCGCCCG
>NZ_MIIZ01000002.1:0-325 GCF_001743005.1 Shigella sp. FC1967
TTTTTCGGCTTTTAAATGTGTGTTTTCTTGTTCAAGAAGTTGAAGTTTAGCTTGTAGTGACTGTGTATCATTTGGTGTTTCTTGCTGTAGTTTTGATACGCTGGTGACACTGTCACTGGCTGTAGCGGATAAATTACTTATATTGCCAAATACTCTAATTAATTCAGACGTTTCAATGTTTTTTTTTACCTGTGTTTTGATCTGTAGTTGTGGACAGTCTTCCTTGTTTTATATACTTGTGTAATGTACTTCTTGCTTTTCCTGTCAGCCTTGCCGCTTCACTGATTGATACCAAAGCCATAATCAATCCTCTAACATCATTTTT
>NZ_MIIZ01000003.1:0-324 GCF_001743005.1 Shigella sp. FC1967
AAAATGTAAGAGAAGATCATGATTTTCAGGCGGGTATGAGCTCGTTATCAAAAATAGAAAATTATTTTATTATTAAAAACTATGAGTTTCCAGAAAATAAAATTGTCACTGATATAGCTGGTGGATTAGGTGGGTTATTATTAGAAGTCTTAAAAGAAAACCCAACCCTAAAAGGACAATTATTTGAACATGAACATGTATTAGAAAGATCTAAATTAGTCGAAGAAAATGTAAGAGAAGATCATGATTTTCAGGCGGGTATGAGCTCGTTATCAAAAATAGAAAATTATTTTATTATTAAAAACTATGAGTTTCCAGAAAATA
>NZ_MIIZ01000004.1:0-324 GCF_001743005.1 Shigella sp. FC1967
GGTGATGTTGTTTTGTTCCACGGTTGCTGCCATAACCCAAGTGGTATTGATCCAACAGAAGAGCAATGGCGCCAATTAGCAGCACTATCAGCAGAAAAAAGGTTGGTTACCTGTTTTTGACTTTGCATACCAAGGTTTTGCACGTGGTCTTGAAGAAGATGCGCAAGGCTTACGCCTCTTTGCAGAAAAAGAACCCGGAGCTTATTGTTGCTAGTTCATATTCTAAAAAACTTCGGTCTCTACAATGAACGTGTAGGTGCATGCACGATTGTTACCAAAGACAGTGACACTGCTGAGAAAGCTTTTAGCCAAGCAAAAGCCATT
>NZ_MIIZ01000005.1:0-324 GCF_001743005.1 Shigella sp. FC1967
AAATTCCGCTTCCTCGACGTGAAACAAGTTCACGCCTTGCGGCGAGCGTTGCGAATTGAATTTATGAGGTTTACCAAGCTCCAGATGTAACAAAGCCCCGTGACAGCATCACAGGGCTCTGGTACTCTAAATCTTTGTGCATTCGTTGCTCAGATTAGACGTCGCAATCCAATCTTAGCAACGTGAGAGGCGCTTGTCACGTTCTCATTAAATACCAGCCAACGACATTAACCCAAATGCACCACTTGATTGACTCGGACTTAGCCCGGTCTCCGAAAGGATAAACAGGCAAATTGTGGTAGTAAAACGTACCGGAAAACGAAA
>NZ_MIIZ01000006.1:0-324 GCF_001743005.1 Shigella sp. FC1967
TTTCGTTTTCCGGTACGTTTTACTACCACAATTTGCCTGTTTATCCTTTCGGAGACCGGGCTAAGTCCGAGTCAATCAAGTGGTGCATTTGGGTTAATGTCGTTGGCTGGTATTTAATGAGAACGTGACAAGCGCCTCTCACGTTGCTAAGATTGGATTGCGACGTCTAATCTGAGCAACGAATGCACAAGATTTAGAGTACCAGAGCCCCTGTGATGCTGTCACGGGGCTTTGTTACATCTGGAGCTTGGTAAACCTCATAAATTCAATTCGCAACGCTCGCCGCAAGGCGTGAACTTGTTTCACGTCGAGGAAGCGGAATTT
>NZ_MIIZ01000007.1:0-323 GCF_001743005.1 Shigella sp. FC1967
TTTTGGCAAATTTCCCCCAAACTTGCCTCGCTCTTAATTATCTCTTTTTTCCTTTCCGGTTGTGCCAATGCGGGCTCTTGGGGTGCAAAACCAGAAAACTCCATCTTGGGAGCCGGGCTTCAGGGCTATAACCACACACAATTTGAAATTTCAGGTTTTTCAATTAATGAAGGTTACGGCAGTATTGGTGGCACGGTCTGTTGTGTGATGATCCCTGAAAAATAGCGCCCTAATTTAATCGCACATATTCAATGGAAAAAGGTGGATACCACAAAATTTCCACCAGCACCTGATTTTGACCAAGTCGAAGCCTATAATCGCTG
>NZ_MIIZ01000008.1:0-322 GCF_001743005.1 Shigella sp. FC1967
ATATCTAAATGATCAAGCTTTAGATATATCTAAATGAAAATCTAAATTGACCATCTGGTTAACAATATGATTTATCTATGATTAAATATTTTAGAACATATGCTAATTATGAATGATTATCATTCTCTAGTTTGATTTTATGTGCTATCAATAAAAGATAAAAAATAGATAAGTAATCATTGTTTTAGATATATCGAATTTATGTCATGCAATATAATCCGATATATCTAAATGATCAAGCTTTAGATATATCTAAATGAAAATCTAAATTGACCATCTGGTTAACAATATGATTTATCTATGATTAAATATTTTAGAACAT
>NZ_MIIZ01000009.1:0-322 GCF_001743005.1 Shigella sp. FC1967
GGTGATGTTGTTTTGTTCCACGGTTGCTGCCATAACCCAAGTGGTATTGATCCAACAGAAGAGCAATGGCGCCAATTAGCAGCACTATCAGCAGAAAAAGGTTGGTTACCTGTTTTTGACTTTGCATACCAAGGTTTTGCACGTGGTCTTGAAGAAGATGCGCAAGGCTTACGCCTCTTTGCAGAAAAGAACCCGGAGCTTATTGTTGCTAGTTCATATTCTAAAAAACTTCGGTCTCTACAATGAACGTGTAGGTGCATGCACGATTGTTACCAAAGACAGTGACACTGCTGAGAAAGCTTTTAGCCAAGCAAAAGCCATT
>NZ_MIIZ01000010.1:0-321 GCF_001743005.1 Shigella sp. FC1967
CATTAAATTATCTCTGCATAAACATCCCATAAAAAGGAGCATGTGTAGAGATAAATATATGTAACTAGAGTCAAAAAACGCTTATATCGGCATACCACGCCTTATGAGCAGCCCATAGATCCTGAATTACATTTAGACGGCACACTTTCTATAAGTGAGCTAATCCAACAAAATTCTCACCTATCTACGGCAAAAGCAAATTTACCGTTAATTTTATGATGACATTAAATTATCTCTGCATAAACATCCCATAAAAAGGAGCATGTGTAGAGATAAATATATGTAACTAGAGTCAAAAAACGCTTATATCGGCATACCACG
>NZ_MIIZ01000011.1:0-11757 GCF_001743005.1 Shigella sp. FC1967
GTCTGTTACGGCAAGAGGTTGTCAGTTTGGGAAGAATATGACCAGCCCTAATAATCCTCGTGAAACCCAACCGCACTTCTTTGAGAGTAAAACGGATGAGTTGATCCGTATGGTGATGTTGAATAAACAGGTGAGCGCATGAAGTTACTGTTAACGCCGTATATTCAAAAAGAACTGGGTGTTGTGTTACTTAAACCGGGTGCTGAATTACTCGAGCAATTTAAGAAGCACCATCGAGTGATTATTAGTGATGTGCCGAAAAGTTTAGATGTTCTTCCCTCAGGAGCTTTAACTGGCGATGAACAGCCAATTTTAAACAATAAGCACATCATTCAATTTCTTAATAGCAAAAAAAGTGATCCACGCCATAGATAAGGTTGCACCGATGGATTCGTGGGTTATTAGTAATATCAAATGCTGTCAGATTGATAACGATGAAGACAATTATCATCACCATGAATTAGTGACGACCTTTCACGAGGCTGGTGTGATCCGCACTTGCTGGCATCATGATAATCATATTCGCCATTCATCTTCGGGTTGGATTGCTGAATTAGCTCATAAAAATCGTATTAATTGGATGTTAGATACTATTCGTAGTCGTTTGAGATTAGATAGTGGCCACCAGCTGACGATACCTGATTTTTTCTCGTTTGCGGTTATGCATAACTTGGTTGATGAATTGCCAGAAGCGATATTACGCCAGATTTTAAATTGGTCAGATAAACAAGAAGAACGCAAGGTTCATGGTGGTTTCCCTGAGTCTGACATTATTCCAAGTAATGTAACCGCACTATCAGCAATGAATGAGCGTTTAGATATGATAAAGCCGGTTATTAAAGTTGCTATCGACCCTGAGCCACCAGCGTCGTTTCTTCTTAAACCTAAAATGCAACGTTGGGAAAATACCAACTGGCTTCAATGGGTGAAAACTCAATCGTGTTGCGTGTGTGGGCAACAGGCTGATGATCCGCACCACATCATAGGTCATGGCATGGGCGGTATGGGTACTAAGGCTCACGACTTATTCACTATTCCATTATGCCGCATTCACCATGATGAGTTACATCGAGACCCAAAACAATGGGAAGCCACTCACGGCAATCAACTCGAATTGTTATTTCATTTTTTAAACCGTTCATTAGGCATCGGTGCATTTATTTAACGTGTGTACGGCACGAGGAGTATTAGCATGAAATTAGAGTCAGCATTAAAACAATTTTATCCAAAGTCACCGATGATCACCGATACACCAAACTGCACAGATCCCAATAGAATGAAAGGAATGGATACTGCAGGTGCGCTTGGTATGACAGAACAGCGTGCTAAGTTTGGTATGTCTGCTTTTTTTGCTAAGAATGACGTGAGTGAAAAAGATAAGTTCAGCACCGTAGAGCAGTTAACGCAATACGCACTTAGAGTAACACCCAAGCTGGTGGCGAAATCGGCGGGAAGCAAACTAGGCTACTGTTTAGTGATCCTCGCTAAGATGGCGTTTGAAGATTATGCTCGTTCAGCAGGTTCGGTTTGTGAGTGTTCTGTGTGTGCAGGCAAAGGACTAATTTACAGTCGCAAAGATGTCGTTAAGTACCAAGGGAAAACAAGTATTGATGGAACTGTCATCATTGAGCCTTGGACTGAAAAAGAAAATGTCGGTGAACTATGCAAAACCTGTAATGGAAAAGGAAAACTAACCTATCGTTGTCGCTGTAAAGGACGCGGAAAGGTTTTAGATGAAGAGCAAACGGAATTACAAGGCGGTGTACCTGTATTTAAAGATTGCCCTCGCTGTGCGGGTAAAGGTTATAAGAGAATGCCTTCTTCAATCGCATATCAAGCGATAAAACATATAGTGCCTGAGTTAACGCAACCTACATGGTCTCGTAATTGGAAACCGTTCTATGAGAAGTTAATTAGTAAATGCTTTCTTGAAGAGAGTGGTGCGGAAGTCGTATTTAATAAGATTACAAGATGACTGGTTATATAAACAGTTGAAAGTTGCATTTTGAATAAGATTGCCTTATCATCTTTAAATAGTGGGCGATTTATTACTTACCACACTAAATTTTATCAAGACCTCGCTTCGGCGGGGTTTTTTGTTATCTGCAACCTGTAAGTAATCGTTACAAGTTCAACTCTCCGGAATTACCGGATAGTTCACATGTTCGGTTATTCCGAACAACTCATTTTAAAGGAGATTATGAGTGAATAAAATTAAAGTCACTATTGCTAAACTTAACGGCTCAGTCTCTTTTGAGGTTCGTGAGCAAGATAAGTTAATTATTAAAGATACAATTAATGGGAAGTGTTCAAGTGAATTTCATAAGGAATATATTGTGAATAGCTCGACACTTTCATTAACTTCTGTTGTTACCGAATATAAAGGTAACAAGCCTGAAATATCAACAAAGGTTATTAATTAATCATTTGATCTTTTAGTTACAAGCAATATTCTGTTTCTGGGTACCCAACAAAGGAGATAGATATGTTTGTAGATAAAAACTTAAAACTAGATCCAATCAATAAAGGATCTGTTTTGGGTTGGGGGGTTGTTAGAAATAGCCCTTGGGAATTAAAAGGGGTTTATGCAACAGAGGAACAAGCTAAGCAAAAAGCCCAATCACTAGGTTCTGATTATGAAATTCATTTTGGTTCACACCGATTACAAAGTGACGACTTTGTTTGGGGTGTCGAGTCATAATCGTAACTTAGTACCACTTAATGAAGATCGCTTAGGCGGTCTTTTTTATTATCTAAAATAAGGAACGAAATTATGTACGCACTTAAATTAATTACTGAACGTGAAGGTCGTAAAGTGGAAGAAGTCCACTGCTTAGGGGATATGTATCGCTTAGAGTTTTATCCTGAATCTGAAAATAAAGATATCGTGGCGCGGGTTGAACACACAAAGAAAGACGCCATCCCATCATTTGATATTAAGCGTACAGATCATGCTTACATTACGACAGTAACGGGTGATACTGTTCGGGTTATTTCTAGAGGCAAAAAAGCTTGCCAGTAAGATCGCTTAGGCGGTCTTTTTATATTTTCTTTAGAAACTTTAATAGTGGTTTTAATTGTTCAATGGTTTCTTTCGGATTAATAATATCAAAAGCGTTTAGAAACACGATTGAATCGGAGGGCCTTGTATCATGATAGTGCCGTATTTCTGCAGTTTCATTATGTGCTGACCTGTATTGCTTTATAAGCTTTTTAAGTTTCAGTGTTTTCTTTTCTGTTAGCAGAGATGATAACGCATTAAATTCACTATCTCTGATAGTTATATTGGGATAAGAGCCACATTCCATTAAAGATATTTCATCGATTAATTTTGTTAATGGTACTTTTGCAGCAGAGCGAAGTTCTTTTCTTTTTTTTCTACTGAGGGAGCTAATAGATAGCTCGCTATAATCCCTACGATTGCAACAAGTACACCAATAATTGAAACAATTAATCCTAAGTCCATATTTAAGGCACCTTATGACAAATTTAATTATACCTATTATAGCATTGAGTATTGCTTGTTTTAGCTTGGGGTTTGTGTTGGCTACATTAGTTAAAAGATAATTACCGCTAGGTGGTTTTTTATTGGAGGATATATGAAAAAATTTATTTATTAATCTATGTATAAAGCTATCTGGTAAGACTAAAGAACAATTAAATCTAGCTTGGTCACTTCATTATTTCGTTACCCGATCTAAATATAAAGCTTATTGGCGAGCGGTATTTCATTAATTATCGAAAACCTCATGCAGAGATATTGATAATTGCACACTAGGTGGAGTTGTGCCCACCATCTATTTATATGCCGACCACAGAATCAATCACAACACCTCACATTCACATAAGAGCTGTGAGTCGGCGTTCTATTAACTAAATTCCTCCAAATAAGGGGGTGAGTATGAATCATATGAAAGAAACCCCTGAATTTTGGGATCAAGTATTCCAAGTTATCGCCGCTCATAAGGAGCAAGGTATTAGCGCAGCACTGGCAACTGGTATGGCTATTCTACGCGGTAAGTACAACGGCGGTGGCTGGAGGAAAACGTTATTTGATGGTGCTATGTGTGCGTTGTTTGCATGGTTTGTAAAAGACCTCTTAACGCTACTTGGCCTTAATCATGAATTGGCATATCTGGCTAGTGTATTCATTGGTTATGTCGGTGTAGATGGATTAAGTAAACTCATTAAGGGTAAGGCAGGGCTGAAAAATGACTAGACCAGCGCGCGGTGAACGTAATAACAATCCGGGCAATATTCGGCATGGTTCAAAATGGCAAGGACTATCTGCACAGCAAACAGATCCGAGCTTCTGTCAATTTGTATCACCTGAGTACGGTATACGTGCCATCTATAAATTACTGCAGACATACCAAAAGAAATACGAACTCAATACTGTCGAGTCGATTATCGATCGGTATGCGCCACCAAATGAAAATAATACAGTCGGTTACATCAACCGAGCGGCTAAAGATATCGGCGTTAGTGTAAATGAACCTATTAGCGTTTCATCTAAAACAGTTGCTATTGCATTGGCTACGGCGATTGTTGGCGTTGAATTGGGTTATCAGCCATACAGTCAAAAAGTCTTTGAAGATGCTTGGTTGTTACTTTAACTCAGCGATTATTCCCATTTTATAGCCTCACATTCGTGGGGCTTTTTTGTATCTGCGTTTTATGCACACCGAAAGTGCAAATCACATCGAGCCAGTATTTAGGTAATGAGCCTTTGAGGGGATCAGTTATAGCTGGTGTCGCTTCGATGGGCTGATTTCCTATTTCGGCAAAGGTTCATTACTAAATAAGGTAGACACTATGACTAATACTATTACTGTTCCATTTTACGATAACGAGCTTTATGTTGTTGAGTATAACAATGAGCCGTATGTTCCCATGAAGCCTATTGTTGAAGGGATGGGGTTAAACTGGAAAAGCCAATTCAGCAAGATTAAGCAAAGGTTTTCAAAAGGTATGGCGGAAATCACCATACCTACAAAAGGTGGCGAACAATCTATGATTTGCCTGCAACTTAGAAAACTTTCAGCTTGGATGCTGACTATTTATCCCAACAAGGTCAAATCTGAAATCCGCGATAAAGTAATTCAGTTTCAAGAGGAATGTGATGATGTTCTTTATCGATATTGGACAGAAGGGCGAGTTGTTAATCCTAGAAAATTAAGCGTGATGGAACAACTCAATGAAGCTTGCGCTGATTTTAAAAGAGATGAAGCAATTGCGAGTAAGTTTGGCAAAGGGTTAAATGCTTGGAAGGATGTTAAGCCTCAGCATGAAAATAAAATTCAGAGCCTAAAAGAAAAAGCTGGGGAAATGGTACTTGATTTTATTTTGATGGAAACGGGTAAAGGTAAAATAACGAGGGGTAGTTGTGAATAAGTTAAAGCCCTGGTTTCCCATTTTATTATGGGGAGCTTTGTGTGTTGCTTTATTCTTTTCAACTAAAGAAATGATTGAACTTGGTAAAGAGAATAAAGAGCTAAAGAAAACAAATGACTCTCTCGTGGCTGAAATGGCCGACTACGAAAAGCGCATTAACTCACTTCATGAACTTGATACAAAACACGCGACGGAACTTACAAATGCAAAGGCTGAAATCGATAGGTTGCGCGTTAGTGCTGAGCGTAATCCTGAGCGGGTGTACATCAAAGCCGAGTGTCCAAAGAGCACCAGTAATCCCACCACCAGCATGGATGATGCAACCACCGCCCGACCTACTGACACCGCTATCAGAAATTATTGGTTACTCAGAGAGCGAATTGCAGAGTCAGAGCAAGTGATTAAAGGGTTGCAAGATTATATTAGAGCGGAGTGTATCAACTAAAAATAACCCTGTGAGTTTGGGCTCCCACAGGGCGGTTAAAATGAAGCAAAAAAGAATAAAATACTTAATGAGTATACAACTATTTTTAGAAATAAAAAGCGCCCCAAAAGGAGCGCAAAGTAAAGTAAAGTAAAGCAAATGGAGCTTAATTAGATATCAACACGGGGTTGATTGAGATTTAAGTATAATTACTTGTACGTAAACTTACAAATATAACCCATCTATTATTGAAATAAATCAAATCGATTTCCATGCATTATTAATGCGTCGCATTGTCGCAGTCTCCTATGTTAGCTATGACCTGTTTTATTCTCGGCAGATAGCGCATAGTGAGAGTCAAAAACAATGAATACCACCATTTGTTATTTTTCGGTCATTATCAGCAACGTCAGCTGTAGGTAGAAGAAAGGGCGTGACTATGGAGAGACATAATTAATTCTACAAACGTCATTCATTGAGTGGCGTTGATAGAGTTTATATAGATAGCCATCAGTTAATAGCTGGTGGCTTTTTTATTGGAGAACATTATGTCAGATAACACTATTCAATTAAAAGTCTCAGTAGATACAAGTGAGTTAGATAAGTTAGAAGAGCAACTCACTCGCATTAAGCAACTGATACAAGATGTGGGCGTGAAGCCTAAATCAATCCCCCGGTTCTTCTTTCAGTCTTCTGGTGAATTCTTTATTAAAGATGCCTTTATTAATTCGGCTGAGTTCAAAGGTGTGCTTGTCGGTAATAAGTCAGAGCTAGATACCAAGGCTCAGCTGGACGATGATGCCATAAGCCAAATAAAGCAGAACACTATCGCTATTGCTGAACTTGGCAGAGTTATGCAAACCAACCATCAAGCATGGTCACAAACGGTGAGCGAACTAACTAACAGATCGTGGTGCAGTCAGAAGTAAAGGTGAGAAATCCCGCCTTTAAAATCAAAGGGGATTATTCTCCTCTTTAGATTATAGGAGATAACATGCCACCTCGCATACCAAGAGCGTGTCGTAAACAGGGATGCGCCAAGACAACAACAGAACGTAACGGTTACTGTGAAGCTCATCAGAACTTAGGATGGGAAACCCACCAGCGTGGCAAGTCTCGTCATCAACGTGGTTATGGTACAAAGTGGGATAAGTTACGAGCACGTATACTCAAGCGTGATAAGTATCTGTGTCAGGAGTGCTTAAGAGTAGGACGAGCAACTGAAGCGAAAACAGTCGACCATATCATTGCTAAGGCACATGGGGGTACCGATGCAGAAGATAATCTGCAGTCGTTATGTATTCCATGTCATAGAATTAAGACAGCAAAAGAAAGAATCTAATACAAAATACAACCTATTGATATATAACAATTAAATAAAGATATAAAAATATTTAATTTCAGATTGAAATTATAACGTATAGGGAGGAGGGGAGGGTCAAATCTCTACCACTTTCGCCTTATAGGACCGCCCCCTTACCTCTTTTCACATCACCGCAGGTTAGAAAACTTTTTTTGGGGAACCCCAAGCGATTATTGATAGGAGATTTCTATTATGGCTGGACCGCCTAAAACCCCGTCACATCTGCAATTGGTGAGGGGGAACCCATCAAAACGACCGATTAATAAAAAAGAGCCAAAACCGCCAAAAGGGGTACCCCCAACTCCGAAGCATTTCACTAAGCAAGGTAAGTATTGGTTTAAGCGTATTGCTGAAGAACTTGATGCAATGGGTGTCATGAGTCAGATGGATGCTAAGGCATTGGAGTTACTCGTCGAAGCTTACACTGAATATCGACATCATTGTGATGTTCTCGATAAAGAAGGCTATACCTACAAAAACAATACAGAAAGTGGATTGATGATAAAGGCGCATCCATCTGCTGCAATGAAGGCCGATGCATGGAAACGTATTCGCGCCATGTTAAGTGAATTTGGTATGACTCCCGCTTCTCGAACAAAAGTCACCATGAAGACTCCAGTAGAAGAGGATCCATTTACAGCATTTTTAAAAGCGAGAGATTAAAGATGGCAAAGGTTATTGATGGCATTCGTTATGCTGAGAAAGTAGTGACAGGGAAAATTGTTGCAGGTGAATTGGTTAGGCTTGCTTGTCAGCGGTTTCTCGATGATTTAAAGGAAGGTGAGAAACGAGGAATAACGTTTAGTGAACCTCGTGCTCAGCATATTTTGAATTTCTATAAGTTCGTTCCTCACGTCAAAGGTGCATTGGCGGGCAAACCCATAGACCTGATGGATTGGCATATTTTTATTCTCATCAATATCTTTGGGTTTGTTCGTCCATTAATTGATGAAAGTACGGGTGAAGTAGTCCTTCGTAACGATGGTAGCGGACGTCCTGTTATGGTTCGTCGATATCGAACAGCTTATAACGAGGTGGCGAGGAAAAATGCAAAATCCACATTGTCATCCGGTATTGGGCTTTATATGACCGGTGCTGATGGTGAAGGTGGTGCCGAAGTTTACTCAGCAGCTACAACGCGTGATCAGGCTCGTATTGTGTTTGAAGATGCGAAGAACATGTTGAAAAAGTCCAAAGCGACATTGGGTCGTTTATTTGAATTTAATAAACTCGCTATCTATCAAGAAGAAACTGCCTCTAAGTTTGAACCGCTTTCCAGTGATGCTAATAATCTTGATGGTTTAAACATTCACTGCGGTATTGTTGATGAATTGCATGCGCACAAAACTCGTGATGTGTGGGACGTATTAGAAACCGCTACCGGTGCGCGTCTGCAGTCTCTTCTTTTTGGGATCACTACGGCGGGTTTTAATAAAGAGGGGATTTGTTACGAGTTACGGGATTACGCGATTAAGGTTCTCCGTGGTCAAGTGGATGATGATTCTTTCTTTGGCATTATCTATACGCTAGATAAAGACGATGATCCCTTTGATGAAACAGTGTGGCAAAAGGCAAATCCGGGTCTCGGTATTTGTAAGCGCTGGGATGATTTACGCCGCTTAGCCAAGAAAGCCAAAGAGCAGGTTTCCGCACGAATTAACTTCTTCACAAAACACATGAATATTTGGGTCACAGCCGAATCGTCATGGATGGACATGATGAAGTGGGATGATGCACCAGAACTCGCACCTCAACATGAATTAAAAACCTATCCATTATGGGTGGGCGTTGACCTCGCTAATAAGATTGATATTTGTGCCGCGGTAAAAGTGTGGCAACAGCCTACTAATGGGCATGTTCATGCTGATTTTAAATTCTGGTTACCTGAGGAGAGGTTAGAACGCTGTTCTCGCCAAATGGCTGAACTTTACCGAAAATGGGCAGATATGGGGTATCTCGAATTAACTGATGGCGAAGTCGTCGATCATGCTCAAATTAAAGAAGAAATCATCGCATGGGTGGATGGTGAAAACTTAAAAGAGCTGGGTTTTGATCCGTGGAGTGCCACTC
The DNA here is from genome assembly GCF_001743005.1 of Shigella sp. FC1967. NCBI lineage: Bacteria > Pseudomonadati > Pseudomonadota > Gammaproteobacteria > Enterobacterales > Enterobacteriaceae > Shigella > Shigella sp. FC1967. The sequence continues at coordinate 9,252 of NZ_MIIZ01000011.1, forward strand.
AGTTTAGTTTAGCACTGGCAGAAGAAGGGTTACCCCTTGTAGAAGTCGCTCAAACGGTGCGTAATTTTTCTGAATCCATGAAAGAGATTGAAGCACTGGTTTATGCGGGTAAGTTTCATCATGGCCAACACCCTGTTATGAACTGGATGATGTCGAACGTCACGGTTAAACCGGATAAAAACGACAATATTTTCCCTAATAAATCTACACCCGAGGCAAAAATTGACGGCCCTGTTGCACTATTTACAGGCATGAGTCGATTATTGGTGAATGGGGGGAGTGATAAACCCGATATCTCAGGATTTATAAATAACCCAATCATAGTAGGTATCTAATGCAACACAATAAAAAACCAGGGCGCATTAAAAGTGCGCTTCTTAATTGGTTGGGCGTACCTATTTCGCTGACCAGTGGAGAGTTTTGGCAAGAATGGAGTGGCACAAGCAGTAGTGGAAAAGTTGTAACAGCAGATAAAGCAATGCAACTTTCTGCGGTTTGGGCATGTGTAAGATTGCTTAGTGAATCAATATCGACATTACCGATCAAGATTTATAAAAGTGAAAGTGATGGCTCAAGAAGCTTAGCGAAAGAGCACCCTATTTATAGATTACTCTGTAAGCAACCTAACCTTGAAATGACGCCTTCCCGTTTTATGTTAATGGTTGTTGCTAGCCTTTGTTTGCGTGGCAATAGTTTTATTGAGAAAAAGTATATTGGTTCAAAATTGGTTGCTTTAGAGCCTTTATTGCCACAAAACATGACGGTTAAGCGCAGTGAGCAAACGGGTATGCTCGAATATAAATACACTGATCCGTTAGGGCAAAAAATACGAACTATCCCTATTAATAACATTATGCACATTCGAGGGTTTGGCATGGATGGCATTTGCGGAATGATCCCCGTAAAGATAGGGCGTGATGTTATTGGTGCTGCATTATCTGTTGAAGAGTCAGCTGCTAAGATATTTGAAAATGGATTGCAAAGTTCGGGTTTTTTATCTGCTGAACAACCGCTTAATGAAGAACAAAGAGAGCGCATTAGAAGTTATTTATTAAGCTTTGTGGGTTCAAAAAATGCGGGAAAAATGATGGTGCTTGAAGGGGGGATGAAATACAACAATGTCACCATGAATCCTGAAGCAGCTCAAATGTTAGAAAGTAGAACTTTCAGTATTGAAGAAATTTGTCGATGGTTTCGTGTTCCACCCTTTATGGTGGGGCATATGGACAAACAAAGTAGTTGGGCATCAAGCGTCGAAGGTATGAATATGCAGTTTCTTACTAATACGCTAAGACCTCTTTTAGTCAATATAGAGCAAGAAATTAGCCGATGCTTATTGAATGGCGACGATGATTATTATGCTGAATTCTCTGTTGAAGGTTTATTACGGGCTGACAGTGCAGGGCGCTCTGCTTACTACACAACGGCATTACAAAATGGCTGGATGAGTCGAAATGATGTGAGACGACTAGAGAATTTACCGCCGATTGAGGGTGGTGATATTTACACTGTTCAGCTTAATTTAACGCCACTTGATCAGCTTGGGCAAGAAGCTTCTAGCAATGAAGCTGAAAAACTTAAAGCGCAGATCACCAACTGGTTATTTCCTGAAGGCAATCCCGTAGCCCGGCATTCTCAAGCCAATCAACCTCACTCTGAGGAGTAAATTTATGAAAAAAAGTCATTTGCCAGTTGCGCTGGAGGATCGCCCCTGCGCATCGATTAGCTATGAGCTGAAATCTAAAGCACTGGATAAATGGAATAGCAGTATTCGTGCATCAAGTACAGATAACACCATCTCAATATTAGATGTGATTGGTGAAGATTATTGGGGAGAGGGGGTTACCGCAAAACGTATTTCTGCCGCACTTCACGCCATTGGAAATAATGATGTGGTTGTCAATATCAATAGTCCAGGTGGCGATATGTTTGAAGGATTAGCCATTTATAACCTACTTCGCTCTCACAGTGGAAAAGTGACCGTCAATATTTTAGGTATTGCCGCTTCAGCTGCGTCCATTATTGCAATGGCTGGTGATGAAGTTCAAATGGGTCGCGGTGCCTTTTTGATGATCCATAACTGTTGGGCTGTCGGTGTGGGTAATCGGCATGACTTTGCAAAATTAGCTAATGATCTCGCCCCTTTTGATACGTCGATGGCAGATATCTATGTGGCACGTAGTGGGCAATCTAATGAAGTCGTGAGTCAGATGATGGACGACGAGACCTATATTGGTGCGAGCGAAGCGATTGAAAAAGGGTTTGCTGATAATTTGCTTACTGCAGATATCGTTGATGATGGTGATGAAAGCCCACAAGCCGCTATTCGTAAATTAGATGCGTTACTTGCTAAGGCGAACACTTCTCGCTCTGAGCGTAGAAAACTTATTAGTGCTTTAACACGAAGTATGCCGAGCGCTACTTCCAATCCTCACGGTACGCCAAGCGCTACCTCTGAAATTAATCCTGACACTCTTTCTGAATTGGAAAAGGCGGTAAATGCCTT
>NZ_MIIZ01000012.1:0-321 GCF_001743005.1 Shigella sp. FC1967
AGAATCGATTTTTTTAAATTCATCTTTTTGATTCTTCATGAGTATTTGAATAAGAGAGTTTATCTTCATAAATAAATTTATGAGCATAATTATGATAGCAGAGAAGATAGAATATTTTTCTTATTATTAATGACTAAGTTTATCATTATGATTTTTTCTCTTATTAAATGTTTAAACACATGCTCTCTTTCATTTGTTGGCAATATTTTTAATTCATTATTAAGAATCGATTTTTTTAAATTCATCTTTTTGATTCTTCATGAGTATTTGAATAAGAGAGTTTATCTTCATAAATAAATTTATGAGCATAATTATGATAGC
>NZ_MIIZ01000013.1:0-321 GCF_001743005.1 Shigella sp. FC1967
AAGTAGGTCTTAGTGATCCGGTGGTTCTGAATGGAAGGGCCATCGCTCAACGGATAAAAGGTACTCCGGGGATAACAGGCTGATACCGCCCAAGAGTTCATATCGACGGCGGTGTTTGGGCACCTCGATGTCGGCTCAGTCACATCCTGGGGCTGAAGTAGGGTCCCAAGGGTATGGCTGTTCGCCATTTAAAGTGGTACGCGAGCTGGGTTTAGAACGTCGTGAGACAGTTCGGTCCCTATCTGCCGTGGGCGTTGGAAGATTGAGAGGGGTTGCTCCTAGTACGAGAGGACCGGAGTGAACGCACCACTGGTGTTCGGG
>NZ_MIIZ01000014.1:0-320 GCF_001743005.1 Shigella sp. FC1967
GTAAAAATTCACGCAAACAATAGTAAAAGGTGATGCATAATACCTATAGATAAGATTGAATTATACTTAAGAGGCAAGCATCCGGGTGATTTGACAGCAAGGAAAAATGTTAGGCAATTTAGGAACCCAGCGTTGTTGTATCTAGTACAACAAGCAAAAAAACCATTCAAAAAAATTGCTCAAATGGAAAAGCGGTATTAAATGGTTACCCGATGCTCATGGTAAAAATTCACGCAAACAATAGTAAAAGGTGATGCATAATACCTATAGATAAGATTGAATTATACTTAAGAGGCAAGCATCCGGGTGATTTGACAGCA
>NZ_MIIZ01000015.1:0-320 GCF_001743005.1 Shigella sp. FC1967
AAGTAGGTCTTAGTGATCCGGTGGTTCTGAATGGAAGGGCCATCGCTCAACGGATAAAAGGTACTCCGGGGATAACAGGCTGATACCGCCCAAGAGTTCATATCGACGGCGGTGTTTGGGCACCTCGATGTCGGCTCAGTCACATCCTGGGGCTGAAGTAGGTCCCAAGGGTATGGCTGTTCGCCATTTAAAGTGGTACGCGAGCTGGGTTTAGAACGTCGTGAGACAGTTCGGTCCCTATCTGCCGTGGGCGTTGGAAGATTGAGAGGGGTTGCTCCTAGTACGAGAGGACCGGAGTGAACGCACCACTGGTGTTCGGG
>NZ_MIIZ01000016.1:0-319 GCF_001743005.1 Shigella sp. FC1967
TCTTTGGGCTCTTCCTTGTACCAGAACCAACCCTCTTCCTTTCGCTCATAAAAACCAGGCCGTGTGCCATCTTGAGCCCAAGCCTGGTGTGATGCCCCCAGCGTGAGCGCTGCAAGGAGCAGTAAATTCAAAGGTGATTTTTTTCATAGTCTCACGCACGTATTTTCCCATGCTCGATATGGTAGAGGTGGGAGGCGTGAAATTAGGCAGGTGTAAGCGCCCCATTTAGGGCGCTTAGAGCGTTTTATTTGTCAACTTTCACATGTGAAAGAATTGACCAAACTATTTGGTCGTGTCCTCTTCAACTTCTGTCGCTTCT
>NZ_MIIZ01000017.1:0-318 GCF_001743005.1 Shigella sp. FC1967
AGGATTAGGAATATCTGTAACATTAACTTTTAATGTGTATTCAGTGCCTGCTTTATATTCAAAACCATCAATATTTTGATAGAACAAAGACCATTCGCCAGAAGGCAACTCTTTCACCTTCATACATTTCATTGGTGCAACACCAACACAATCATACAGTTGAGGATCTACAAGAAGTGTTTTTGTTGTCCCAGTAGATGATGTTGTATTTGCACTTTCAGGATTAGGAATATCTGTAACATTAACTTTTAATGTGTATTCAGTGCCTGCTTTATATTCAAAACCATCAATATTTTGATAGAACAAAGACCATTCGCC
>NZ_MIIZ01000018.1:0-318 GCF_001743005.1 Shigella sp. FC1967
CCCCAAGCTTCCATTAATGCGATTGCCGCAATATAAAGGATGGTTGCGACCCCAAAGGCTTCAAAGGTACGTAATGATTCTGTTTCGACTTGTCTTGATGCATAAGAAAGCTCCGCAACACCTATCGCCATAGTCAGTGATGAGTTTTTTATCACATTCATGTATTGACCCAGTAACGGAGGTAGAGCGATACGAAAGGCTTGAGGTAAAATTACATAACGCATAGATTGCCATTGCGTTAAACCTAATGCCAAAGAAGCATATTTTTGCCCTTGTTTAACGCCTTGAATACCCGCTCTTAGCTCTTCAGCGATAAAA
>NZ_MIIZ01000019.1:0-318 GCF_001743005.1 Shigella sp. FC1967
GACAGTAAGATAACGATAATAGCGGGTGAAAAACCCGCACGCCGGAAGACCAAGGGTTCCTGTCCAACGTTAATCGGGGCAGGGTGAGTCGACCCCTAAAGGCGAGGCTGAAAAGCGTAGTACGATGGGAAACGGGTTAATATTCCCGTACTGGTGGTAACTGCGATGGGGGAACGGAGAAGGCTAGGTTGTCCGGGCGACGGTCGTCCCGGTTCAAGCATGTAGGCAGAGTGATTAGGCAAATCCGGTCACTTAATGCTGAGGTGTGATGACGAACCACTAAGGTGGTGAAGCAATTGATGCCCTGCTTCCAGGAAA
>NZ_MIIZ01000020.1:0-318 GCF_001743005.1 Shigella sp. FC1967
CGCCAGTGTGTCCAATGAGGCGCGCAGTTGTCTGCCCCGCTTGCGCGGGGGTTAAAGGAACCTTGAGGTCACTTACGGCGAGCGCAACGGGTCTGCCCCCGCGTGAGCGGGGGTTAAAGTTAAAGCGAGTTTGTTTTTCCCTGTTCAATCTAGTCTGCCCCCGCGTGAGCGGGGGTTAAAGGATAATTGCCTTCACGGGGGAGGTAATGGCTGAGTCCGCCCCGCACCAGCGGGGGTTAAAGTATCGTGCAGCGCTCCCATAGGTTTAATCTTTAGTCTGCCCTGTTTTCGCTGGGGTTAAAGGATGAGCTGCTGGAC
>NZ_MIIZ01000021.1:0-318 GCF_001743005.1 Shigella sp. FC1967
AAAACGATGCGAAATCGCTGAAAGTCACAAACTTGTTTTGTGGCAAGAAGCGATTTGACCAACCGAGTAAAACGAGGGCGGTAGGCTTTTTGTTTTTATCCTGATGAGCGTCCAGCGAAGAAAGGGAAAAACAGGGGGAGCCGAAACGAAATGACACGCCCCAGCGATGGCAAGTGAACCCCAGTGAACGTGTTTCGTTTTGGGGGCAAAGCCCCCCGTCAAGCGAAGCGTCTGACCACCACATTTTTTGAGCGACCAAATACAGGGGCGAAAAAAGGGGGTGGTCAGACGAACGGGCAGTGAAGTTTGACGGGCTTT
>NZ_MIIZ01000022.1:0-11740 GCF_001743005.1 Shigella sp. FC1967
AAAATTTAATAAATAAAAACCAATATTATTAATATGGTTTTAATGAATATTATAAAAATTATTTTCTAAATGCGCGTTCTATATATCTAAATTCGTAACATGGTGATTAACTTTTTTATAGAATATAATACATATTAATAATATCGATATCTGTTTGAGTATTCAACGAGTTGATTATTTGAGGAAAACTGAACCTCTATGTTGAGGTTCAGTATGGAGAAGAGATCAGTTATCTGAATTTATTTTATCTGACGGGGAATGATTATTTTCTGATATTTCTGTAGGTTGTTCCGAGGGTTTTACTGATTGCCATATCGATCCTAAAAATTCATACCATGCACGTTCGCTGTGTTGAAAATAGGTGGCGGAAGGAAAATATTTTTCCCAAGGATGTAATGGTGAAGTGATAGCCAATTGATTAGCTGGTGCAACAATAGGTTTCATTCCTCGCGCTAAAAAGAAACGCTCAGCACGAGCTAAATGGTTAGCAGACGTCACAAGTAAAAATGGTTTTTTGCCAATTAATTTATCAACTTCATAAGCTTCTTCTTCAGTATCTTTGGGTGTTGATAAGGCGATAGTTTTCTCAGCAGGTACACCTAAAGATTGTGCAACTTGAGCCGCTACCTCTGCACTGCTTATCTTATTAACACCGGCACCACCTGTAAAAATCAGTGTTGCGTTAGGATTGCGATAGTAGAGTCTTACACCTTCAGCAACACGAAACAAACTGTTGTTAAGAAGATTAGAACTTGGCGCCCATTCTGGGTTATAAGTAAATCCACCTCCTAAAACAACAATGTAGTTCACATCTTGTTGCGAATTTTCTCGTAATTCATAACGAGCTTGATACTCTTTTTCACTTGGCATTAATAGTGTATCGGCAACAGGCTGTATACCTAAAATAGTTAATAGAACAAGCGCGACAGTGAGTAGGCTTTTTCCCGTCTTTTGCCAACGAGTAAACCAAAGAAGTGCTAATGCAAAAAAGGCAATTAATAAGAGCAAAGGCAAGGGCATCAGAAAGCCTGCAACATATTTTTTTGAGCAAAAACAGCATAAATCATCCTAAATTGAGTGAAATACATGCAATTGATAGCGAAAGCTTAGTGAAAACTAGGGGAATTCTAAGACGTTGTGTCAAAATAGCTAACACAACAACGTTTCATTAAGTTTTCATCAATAGAAATAAAGAGCCGTTTAATAATTTATAAAACGATAAACGTTTGAACGTTAAATTTTTTATTAATAAGCGTTATATTTATACTGCGCTTTGCGAATAGTCTGATTCATGACTTATTTCTTTAGAGAAAACAGTCAGTATCATAGAACACTGGTAAAATTGCCGTCATTATTTGTGTACAGTGTCTCATATTTTTGAATTTATCAGAATGCAAAGAGCGCAAGTAGTCAGCTGTTATCATGAGGCGTTTTAATGTCAGATCGTAATTTTGACGATATTGCAGATAAATTCTCCCGCAATATCTATGGCACAACAAAGGGTAAAATACGTCAAGCGGTGATTTGGGAAGATTTACAACAATTATTGACCCTCTTACCTAATCGGAGTTTGCGTATTTTAGATGCAGGTGGCGGTGAAGGTTATTTCTCTCGTCAGCTTGCTAAATTAGGACACCAAATTATCTTATGTGATTTATCACAAGAGATGCTTAATCGCGCACAAGAAGCAGCGATTGAAGAGGGTGTTGTCGAGAACATGACGTTCGTTTGTTGTGCCGCTCAAGAAATGAAAGAGCATATAGATGAAGGGGTTGATTTAATTCTATTTCATGCCGTATTGGAATGGATCACGGATCAGAAAGACGCCGTAAATGTTCTTACCGATATGTTGTTACCTCATGGTATTTTATCGCTGATGTTTTACAATGCGAATGGTATTGTCATGAGAAATGCGATTTTAGGAAATTTTCATCTGGCAAATCCAGAGATCCCACGTAGAAGAAAAAAAATCGCTATCACCTCAAAACCCATTGCAACCAGAAGATGTTTATCAATGGCTAGATGAGTTTTCGATGACAATATTAGGAAAAACCGGTGTCCGCGTTTTCCATGATTATTTACAAAGTCGTCAGTTACAGAATAAAGACTTTCCATCGTTGCTTGCATTAGAGCAACGATATTGTCGGCAAGAGCCCTATATCAGTCTGGGGCGTTACATTCATGTCATGGCACAAAAGCGTGTAAATTAAGGATGTACTATGAGTGATTTTACCCAGACCGTTCCTGAGTTAGTGTCTTGGGCGAGAAAAAAATGATTTCTCAATCTCACTGCCACCAGAAAGATTAGCTTTTTTTGATGGCAGTCGCTGTATTAAACAGTGAGCGTCTTGATGGCGAAATGAGTGAAGGGGAGTTAATTGATGCCTTTAGGGAAGTGTGTAAAGGCTTCGAGCAACCCGCAGAATCAATACAAGTTCGCGCGAATAATGCCATTAATGACATGGTAAAGCAGCGACTTTTTAACCGTTTTACCAGTGAATTGGTAGAAGGTAATGCAATATACCGTTTAACTCCGTTGGGAATTGGAATTAGTGATTACTATATTCGCCAACGTGAATTTTCATCATTGCGCTTATCTATGCAGCTTTCTATTGTGGCGGGTGAGCTTGATTCAGCAGCGAGCTCTGCTGAAGATGGCGGTGATGAATATCATTGGCATCGTAATGTTTTTGCACCTCTAAAATATTCAGTGGCGGAAATTTTCGATAGCATTGATTTGTCTCAGCGAATTATGGATGAGCAGCAAAATACAGTAAAAGAAGATATTGCTGAGTTATTAAATCAAGATTGGCAAGCGGCTATTTCCAGCTGTGAACAGTTGTTGTCTGAAACGTCGGGTACATTAAGAGAGCTACAAGATACGCTTGAAGCCGCGGGTGATAAACTTCAAGCTAACCTCTTGCGTATTCAAGAAGCGAACATGAATACAGGCCATGTTGAGCAAATAGATACCTTAGTGTTTGAACTTCAAAGTAAGTTAGATCGTATTATTAGTTGGGGTCAACAATCTATTGATTTATGGATTGGCTATGATAGGCATGTCCATAAATTTATTCGTACAGCGATTGATATGGATAAAAACCGTATTTTTTCTCGCCGCTTACGTCAATCGGTACAAAACTATTTCGACAACCCATGGGCATTAACTTACGCTAATGCTGATCGGTTGTTTGATATGCGTGATGAAGAACTGGTTTTACGTGATGAAGAAGTCACGGGTGAGTTACCCGAAGAGCTTGAATATCAAATGTTCAGTGAAGTGAACGAACAGATAGCGCAATGGGTAGAGCAAGAGCTTGCTTCTTACAAATTAGAACAACGAGCATTAGATCTCAGTTTAGTATTAGTTGAATACCTTAATCGTTATCCGCAACAGAAACATTTCGATGTTGCACGTATTGTTATTGATCAAGCAGTACGATTAGGTGTAGCGAAAGCTGAGCTCGCAGGATTACCTGCAAAATGGTCAGAAATTAACGAATATGGAGCTAAGGTACAAGCGCATGTCATCGATACATACTGAACAATTTATGCCAGCAAAACTGGCGCAGGCATTAGCGAACTCACTTTTCCCTGAACTGGATAGCCAGTTACGTGCAGGTCGACATATCGGTATAGACTCTCTGGATAATCATGCTTTTTTGATGGATTTTCAAGATGAGTTATCAGATTTTTATGCGCGTTATAACGTTGAATTAATTAGAGCGCCAGAAGGTTTTTTCTATTTGCGACCTCGTTCAACCACACTTATTCCACGCTCAGTCCTTTCTGAAATGGATATGCTGGTGGGGAAGATCCTTTGTTATCTCTATCTTAGCCCTGAACGATTAGCGAATCAGGGAATATTCACCGTTCAAGAACTGTTCGATGAATTAAGAACATTAGCAGATGAAACCAAACTTTTGCGCTTAGTGAATCAACGCTCAACAGGTTCTGATCTTGATTTGCAAAAATTACAAGAAAAAATGAGAACCTCTTTAAATCGTTTACGTCGTTTAGGCATGATTTCATTCTTATTAAATGATATGCAGCGTTTTTCGATCACGGAATCTGTTTTCCGCTTTGGTGCCGATGTACGTAGTGGCGATTCTCCACTCGAGGCTCAAATGCGAATGATCCGAGATGGTGAAGCCATGGCACTTGAAGACAGCTCAGAAACACTTAATGATGATGAAGAAAATGAAGATGAGCACTTACAATCCAGTGAAGATGATGCGGAGGAAGAAAATAAATGATTGAACGGGGAAAATTTCGCTCATTAACACTTATCAACTGGAATGGGTTCTTTGCTCGTACTTTTGATTTAGATGAGCTGGTGACCACGTTATCAGGTGGTAATGGTGCAGGTAAATCAACCACTATGGCTGCATTTATCACGGCAATGATCCCTGATCTCACTCTACTTCATTTCCGTAATACAACAGAAGCGGGTTCCACAAGTGGATCGCGTGATAAAGGGTTATACGGGAAACTGCGTCCAGGTGTGTGTTATGCCGTATTAGATGTGATCAACTCGCGTCACTTACGTGCAGTGGTCGGTGTTCGTTTACAGCAAATTGCAGGACGTGATAAGAAAGTTGATATCAAACCCTTTATGATCCAAGGGTTGCCAATGGCGGAAAATCCAACAGAAATTTTGACACAAGCTGTTGCAGATCGCCAAGCCCGTGTTTTACCGCTTAATGAATTAAAAGAAAAAGTTGAAGCCATTGATGGGGTTGTTTTTAGACAATTTAATTCTATCACTGATTTTCATGCAGTCATGTTTGATTTAGGGGTTATTCCTAAACGTTTACGCTCAGCAAGTGATCGTGCCAAATTCTATCGTTTAATTGAAGCTTCATTATATGGTGGTATTTCAAGTGCGATTACACGCTCTTTACGTGATTATTTACTCCCTGAAAACAGTGGTGTAAGAAAAGCGTTCCAAGATATGGAAGGCGCATTACGTGAAAACCGAATGACGCTTGAAGCTATTCGTGTCACTCAATCTGATCGTGACTTATTTAAGCACTTAATTACAGAAGCAACATCTTATGTTGCTGCTGACTATATGCGCCATGCCAATGAGCGACGCGTTCATCTTGATGAAGCTTTAACCGTGCGTCGTGAGTTATGGAGCCAGCGTAAATCTATTAATAACGAAGCTTATCGCTTTATTGAAATGGGTAAAGAGTTAGAAGAGCAACAAGCGTTATCTTCTGATCTTGAAGCCGATTATCAAGCGGCTAGCGACCGACTAAATTTAGTGCAAAATGCGGTTCGTCAACAAGAAAAAATTGACCGTTATGTTGCTGATGTAGAAGAAATAACGTTTCGTTTAGAAGAACAAAGCGAAGTGGTTGAAGAAGCCGCGTCTAAGAAAGAAGAACTTGAAGCACGCGTAGAATCAGCCGAAGAAGAAGTCGATGAGCTGAAAAGTCAGTTAGCAGATTATCAGCAAGCATTAGATGTACAACAAACACGCGCTATCCAATATCGTCAAGCTGTGCAGGCTTTAGAGCGTGCTAAAGCACAATGTGATATTGCGGATTTAGACGAAATCAATGCAGAGCAGTGGGCTGAACGGATCCAAGCAAAAATCCAAAACATTACACATTCATTGCTTTCTATGGAGCAGAAACTCAATGTTTCTGAAGCGGCTAAAACGCAATTTGATCAAGCCTATAAGCTGGTAAGTTCTATTGTTGGTGAGGTTGAGCGTCAAAATGCATGGGATGCTGCAAAAGTGGCATTACGTGAATGGTCTTCTCATCGACATCAAGCGGATAGGGTTCATCCTATTCGTATGCAGTTGGCTGAATTAGAACAGCGTTTACATCAACGAAATAATGCAGAACGTCAACTTGAAGAGTTTAACAAACATCATGGTAAGTCGATGGAACCTGATGATTTGTTAATTCTCCAAGATGAATTAGAAGCAAAAATTGAAGAGCTTAGCGATTACGTTAATGAATCTGGCGAACAGCGTATGCAAATGCGCCAAGAGCTGGATCAACTTAAACAACAAATTGAAAAGCTGAAAAAACAAGCGCCAGCATGGCTTGCAGCACAAGATGCGTTAACACAATTATGCGAGCAGACTCGTCAATCTTTTGAAACCGGTCATCAAGTAACAGAGTATATGCAACAGTTACTTGAAAAAGAGCGTGAAGCAACAGTATTACGTGATGAAACAGCCGCTCGCAAACAACAGATTGAAGCGCAAATTGAACGTTTAAGTCAGCCAAGTGGTGCTGAAGATGGGCGATTAATTACATTAGCAGAACGTTTTAATGGCGTTTTATTATCAGAAATTTATGATGATATTACGTTAGACGATGCGCCTTATTTCTCTGCATTATATGGTCCAGCGCGTCATGCCATTGTTGTGCAAGATTTATCTCAAATTCAGGCGCAATTAGAAACATTAGAAGATTGTCCTGAAGATCTCTATTTTATTGAAGGCGACCCACAATCTTTCGATGACAGCGTATTTAATGCCCAAGAGATGGATAAAGCGGTTCTTATCAAGAGTACTGATAGACAATGGCGTTATTCGCGCTACCCTGAAATACCCTTGTTTGGCCGAGCCGCGCGTGAAAATCAATTAGAAATCTTATCGCGTCAGCGTGATGCGCTTGCTGAACTTTACGCAACACAAGCTTTTGATGTACAGAAGATCCAACGTGCTCACCATGCCTTTAGTCAGTTTGTGGGACAACATATTTCTGTGGCATTTGAGGCCGATCCTGAAGAGGGTATTCGTCAGCTTAACCAACGACGTAACGAGCTAGAAAGAGCATTAGCGCAGTATGAAGAGAGCACTCAGCAACAGCGCCAACATTATGCACGAGCAAAAGAATCGCTAAATCTTCTTAATAAACTTATTCCTCAAGTTAATATCTTGATGGATGAAACACTGATCGATCGAGTTGAAGAGTTACGTGAAGAGCTGTACGCAGCTGAGGAATCAATGCGTTACTTACAGCGTCACGAAAAAGCATTAGCAACATTAGAGCCTATCGCTTCAATCTTGCAAAGTGATCCACAAGAGCATGAACAGCTAGCGCAAGATTACGAGCAAGCAAAGTCAGAGCAACAACGTTATCAGCAACAGGCTTTCTTGTTGGTAGAAGTGGTACAGCGTCGCCCACACTTTAGTTATAGTGATGCTGTTGAGATTGTCAGTGAAAATAGTGATCTTAACGAAAAGTTACGTCACCGTTTAGAGATGGCAGAAACAGAACGTGCCACGGCAAGAGAACTTTATCGTCAGCAACAAGCCCAATGTGCTCAATTTAATCAAGTACTCGCATCATTAAAAAGCTCTTTTGACACTAAATCTGAATTACTCAGAGAGCTTGAGCAAGAGATGCGTGATACTGGGATCCATATTGATATTGGTGCAGAAGCAAGAGCGAAAGAACTTCGCGATCAACGCTATTCTGCGGTAAGTGCAAACCGTACACGTATTAGTCAACTAGAACGAGATATCGCACTGAGTGAGGCTGAACGAGACAACCTAACCAAGAAAATTCGTAAACTTGAACGTGACTACATTCAAATTCGTGAGCATGTTGTGAGTGCAAAAGCGGGTTGGTGTGCGGTTATGCGATTAGTGAAAGAAAATGGTATGGAGCGTCGTTTACATCGACGAGATTTTGCTTATCTTTCTGCTGATGAATTACGTTCAATGTCGGATAAAGCGTTAGGTGCCTTACGTCAAGCGGTTGCTGATAATGAATATTTACGTGATGCATTACGCCGCTCAGAAGATGCGAAATATCCTGATCGTAAAGTTCAGTTCTTTATTGCGGTATACCAGCATTTAAGAGAACGTATTCGTCAAGACATCATTAAAACCGATGATCCGGTTGATGCAATTGAACAGATGGAAATTGAACTTGCTCGCTTAACTGAAGAGTTGACTAGCCGTGAGCAAAAATTAGCAATTAGCTCACGAAGTGTTGCGAATATTATTCGTAAAACTATTCAACGCGAGCAAAATCGTATTCGCATGTTAAACCAAGGTTTGCAGGCGGTTTCATTTGGTCAGGTACGCGGTGTTCGACTCAACGTTAATATTCGTGAAAGTCATCAAGTGTTATTGGATGTGTTATCTGAAGAAGATAGCCAGTATCAAGATCTATTTAAAAACCAAAACCTTACTTTCTCTGAAGCAATGGCGAAGCTTTATCAGCGTTTAAATCCTCAAGTGGATATTGGTCAACGTATGCCACAAACTGTGGGTGAAGAGCTGTTAGATTATCGTAACTACCTTGAAATGGATGTTGAAGTTAATCGTGGACCAGAAGGTTGGTTAAAAGCAGAAAGTGGCGCTTTATCAACAGGTGAAGCGATTGGGACGGGGATGTCAATTCTAGTGATGGTGGTACAAAGCTGGGAAGAAGAATCACGACGCTTAAGAGGAAAAGATATCTCTCCTTGTCGTTTACTTTTCCTCGATGAAGCCGCGCGTTTAGATGCGAAATCTATTGCGACGTTATTTGAGCTTTGCGAACGCCTTGATATGCAATTAATTATTGCCGCACCAGAAAATATCAGTCCAGAAAAAGGAACAACCTATAAATTAGTGCGTAAAGTGTTCAATGGTACCGAACATGTACACGTTGTTGGGTTAAAAGGATTTGGTCAACAGACTGAAAAAGATAAAATTACATCATTAAATGTTGCTGAAATAACAGAATAATTTTATTCCATTATCTGCCTCAAGAGGGCAAGAATAAGGCGCTACGGGCTTATGCCGATAGCGCCTTATTTTTTTAAAGTGTTACATAGATCAAAAAATGAAAGTAAATTAACAAAAAAAATGAAATTATAAGTGGTATAACGTGCGCCATATCTCATTTAAATGTAATTATGATGTTTATTATTATTCCCGTATGTGATTAATATAAAAATTTAAAGGAAAGAGAATGCGTAAAGTCACGTTAGCTTTTAGTGCAATTGCTTTAGCGTTAAGCTTAAATGGCGCAGCAATGGCAAAAGTTCATATGCCAGAAGTTGTTAGCCCTGGCGTTACCGTTGCACAGCTTGCACAACAACAACCAATTCATTGGGTTTCTGTTGCTGATATTGAAAAAAGCCTTGCAGGTCAAGCACCGATGGCGGTTGGTTTTGATATTGATGACACCGTTCTGTTCTCAAGCCCAGGTTTCTACCGTGGTAAACTAGAATACTCACCAAACGATTTTAGCTACCTGAAAAACCCAGAATTCTGGGAAAAAATGAATAACGAGTGGGATAAATTCAGTATGCCTAAACAAGTCGGTATCGATCTTGTTCAGATGCACTTAAAACGTGGGGATACGGTTTATTTCATTACTGGTCGTACTCAAACTAAAACTGAGACTGTGACCAAATATGTACAAGAAGGCTTAAATATTCCTGCAGATAAAATGCAGCCTGTTATTTTTGCGGGTGACCAACCTGGCGCAAATAACAAAGTAAGCTGGATGCGTGATCACAAACTGAAAATTTACTACGGTGATGCTGATGCCGATATCGCAGCAGCAGATGAACTGAATATTCGTGGTATTCGTATTCTACGTGCCGCTAACTCTTCTTACCAACCACTGCCAAAAGCAGGGCAGTTTGGTGAAGAAGTTGTTATTAATTCAGAATATTAATCTTTACCTGTTGTTTACTTTTATTTGTAAGGCGTAGGAAACTGCGCCTTTTCTATTTTAAAATACCTTCCATTCAAATAATCTTATTTATCCATTCAAACTTCTTTATTATTTTTGAAAGTTTTATCTTTAATTTGTCTGTTTTCTGTTCTTTTGTTGCGCCTTTATTTAAATTATATATTTGAATATAAAAGTAGCGAAATAGTCTTTTTTTGATTGAATAAATTAAATTTCTATCAAGGGCTTACAAAACGTTAAAAATATTAGTTTATTCCTATAAAACTCTTTGCCTAGCTCATCTAATATTCTAGGATACCAAAATAATAATAAGGGATGAGGGTAGAGGATTTATGGCGCATCAACCAATTAAAAGAGCAATCGCATATTCATTTGTTATAGGTACACTTCTTTCTGGGCATTATGCAATCGCCACAGAAACAGAGTCGGCAACGTTATCTGCACCCGAAGCAGAAAGCGCATCATTAGTTCCTGTGAAGAACGACGTTATGCCATCACCTGCAATTGTGGCTATAGATGCACCACAACTGACTGAGTTAGCAGTAAGAACAAAACTACAATCATGGCTCCCTATAGGTTATAAACCTTCATATTTAACTCAGCTTGTGAAAATGTACCAAGCGAATAATCTTGCATTAATTTGGCAAGATGAAAAAATAGTCCAGCAATTACAAGGACAAATAGCAGAAGTGGCTATTTCAGGCATTCAACCCCAATTTGGGCAATGGCTAACACAATTAGAAACACCTGAATTAACTAAAGAAGGGCGTGATATTATTTTATCAGATGCTTTTTTAGGTTATATCAGTTTTGTTGAGCAAGTGAATAAATCAGGTACATCTTTACTGTATCGCAGTGCAATACAAGCATTACCCGCTCCTTCTGATAATGCCGTAATTGAATTACAACAAAATATTCAAAATAGCACCTTAGGTAGCTCTGTTATTTCTTATGCCCCATCTCACCCTTATTACACCTTAATGAAAGAGGAAGTGCGAAAGCAGTTACATAGTCCAGTTGTTTGGCCAGAAATGAAAGGAACGGCATCATTAAAGCCAAATCAATCATCACAAGAAGTTGTACCGCTGAGACAAATTTTACGTAATTTAAAATTAATTCCTGAGCTAGCAGAAAATGAGCAGGAAATGGCGACGACTGTTTATGATGCGCCTTTAGTTGCCGCTGTTAAATTATTCCAAACAGCGCATGGGTTAGAGCCAGATGGTGTTATTGGGCGACAAACACGGGCGTGGTTAAATATAACACCTGCACAACGCGCGAGTATAATGGCATTAAATATTCAGCGTCTTCGTCTGACCCCTGCCATTGGCAATACGGGAATTTGGGTTAATATTCCTGACTTCTCACTCTATTTTTATGCTAATAACGAGCTTATTCTCGACTCAAAAGTCATTGTCGGTCGCCCTGATAGAAAAACACCGATTATGAGTAGCGCACTAAATAATGTCGTGGTTAATCCACCTTGGAATGTGCCAACAAGCATGACGCGTAAAGATATTGTGCCTAGAGGCAAAGCTGATCCTAGTTACTTTAGTCGTAAGGGATATACTATTTACTCAGGGTGGGGAAGTGATGCTTATCCTATTAACCCTTACGATATTGATTGGCAAAATATGAGTGCCGCTAATTTCCCTTATCGTATTTGGCAGGCGCCAGGTCCAACAAATTCATTAGGTCGTTATAAATTTAATATGCCAAATTCAGAAGCGATTTATTTACATGACACTCCAAATCACTCACTGTTTGCAAAAAATATGCGAGCAATCAGTTCAGGCTGTATTCGTGTTAATAAAGCCTCTGAACTTGCTTCAATTTTATTGGGTGATGCTGGATGGAAACAAGATAGAATTGATGCGGCACTAAAACGTGGTTCAACACAATATGCGCCAATTCCTGAGCGTATTCCCGTTTATTTATATTATCAAACAGCATGGGTAGCTCAGAAGATGCACCTCAATATCGTGCAGATATTTATGGTTATGATAAAATCACCACCAATGCACAACCTTATTTAGAGAATATTAAGAAATATTTTTAATATAAATAAA
>NZ_MIIZ01000023.1:0-318 GCF_001743005.1 Shigella sp. FC1967
AAAGACTTGTGAAAATTCGAGCCCTTTAGCCGAATGAAGCGTCATTAACTGTACGGCATCTTGATACGCATCCGCCTGGCTTTCGCCTGATTCTAATGCGGCATGCGAAAGAAACGCTTGTAATGGCATTAAATCTTCGTCTTCATCTTGATAGCTAAATTGGCGAGTCGCCGTGACCAGTTCTTCTAAGTTTTCAATACGGGCTTGCGCTTTTTCACCTTTTTCCTGCTCATACATCGCTTTTAAACCTGAATCACGAATAATTCGGTCTGTTTGTACATGTAGTGGCATGTCTGCGGTTTCAGAAGCCAACGTCTC
>NZ_MIIZ01000024.1:0-318 GCF_001743005.1 Shigella sp. FC1967
AAGTAGGTCTTAGTGATCCGGTGGTTCTGAATGGAAGGGCCATCGCTCAACGGATAAAAGGTACTCCGGGGATAACAGGCTGATACCGCCCAAGAGTTCATATCGACGGCGGTGTTTGGCACCTCGATGTCGGCTCATCACATCCTGGGGGCTGAAGTAGGTCCCAAGGGTATGGCTGTTCGCCTTTAAAGTGGTACGCGAGCTGGGTTTAGAACGTCGTGAGACAGTTCGGTCCCTATCTGCCGTGGGCGTTGGAAGATTGAGAGGGGTTGCTCCTAGTACGAGAGGACCGGAGTGAACGCACCACTGGTGTTCGGG
>NZ_MIIZ01000025.1:0-317 GCF_001743005.1 Shigella sp. FC1967
AGTAGGTGAAGTTATTAAAGTTTGGGCTGATGCTTGGTTTGAGACCCCAAAATGGCTATGGGGTCAAAGTCAATAGAATGGATATTAAGAACAATTCAGGAGTTTTTGTGCTCAAAAGAAAAACTGAAAGGCGGTACAGCTGTTATGTCACAAACTTGCTATCGGTAATTCTTATTCAACAAACACCAGAAGTAAAACTAAAAATTTTCGATAAGTGAAGTAGGTGAAGTTATTAAAGTTTGGGCTGATGCTTGGTTTGAGACCCCAAAATGGCTATGGGGTCAAAGTCAATAGAATGGATATTAAGAACAATTCAG
>NZ_MIIZ01000026.1:0-317 GCF_001743005.1 Shigella sp. FC1967
GACAACCTCTCCTGAAAGAAAATGTAAAATTACTGTCGATATTGAAGGCCATCACTATGGTGAATTTTCAGCAACAGATTATTTTGCCTGTTTAGATGCTATTCGTAATCAACTAACGGATGTTATTTTTCACTGCCATGGCGCAAGAATAGATACCTATCCATCAGGAATGTCTCGTGATATGGGAAGTGGTATGGCAGTTTATTGTATGAAAATGGGACAACCTCTCCTGAAAGAAAATGTAAAATTACTGTCGATATTGAAGGCCATCACTATGGTGAATTTTCAGCAACAGATTATTTTGCCTGTTTAGATGC
>NZ_MIIZ01000027.1:0-317 GCF_001743005.1 Shigella sp. FC1967
AAAATACTATGCGTCACTACTCTGTGATGACGGGGTAGAAGCACCGGCAAAGCCAACATTGATATCAAATATCACGGGGGCTTGATGTGGGGGCTGAGTCATTACGCCATCAAATCAGACGGCAATAAGATTGCTAATCCGCGCCACCTTATCAATGCCAGCCGTCACCTACGTCGAAAACAAAAAAGCCTTATCTCGCAAGCAAAAAGGGAGTGCTAATCGCCGTAAAGCCCGAATACAGCTTGCAGGTGTACACGAACGGGTAGCCAATGCCCGTGCTGATTTTCAACACAAACTCTCTCGTGCAATTGTTGACG
>NZ_MIIZ01000028.1:0-316 GCF_001743005.1 Shigella sp. FC1967
GTAAATGAAAGGATAGGTTTAATAATGCTCCAATCATAGGTTAAAGTTAACTGTATATTTTTATATCTATTTTTTATTATTAGAAATAGTATTAATCTATTTGTAAGGATATGGCTCGAGCAGCATTAATTGAGAGGCCAAAAAATATATTTATTAAAAAAAGTAACACCTTGAAGAGACATTACAGAAGCCTACCCCTCCCCATAAATTCCAACCAGTAAATGAAAGGATAGGTTTAATAATGCTCCAATCATAGGTTAAAGTTAACTGTATATTTTTATATCTATTTTTTATTATTAGAAATAGTATTAATCTA
>NZ_MIIZ01000029.1:0-316 GCF_001743005.1 Shigella sp. FC1967
GTTTATCGTTTTGTTTCACTTTATCTTTTTCCGCTGCTTCGCGCTTAGCTAATTCCGCTGCTTCACGTTTTGCTTCTTCAGCTTCACGTTTCGCTTTTTCTTCGGCGTCTTTCTTTGCCTTTTCAGCTTCACGTTTTTGCTTTTTTCTTCAGCTTCGCGCTGTGCTTTCTCTTGTGCTTCGCGCTGGGGCTTTTTTCTTCTGCTTCGCGATGCGCCTTTTTCTTCCGCTTCACGCTGAGCTTGCTCATCCGCTTGCGCTTTTTTCAACGGCGTCACGGTTCACATAAGTGCGTTTTTTTGCGGACTTCGATGGCTA
>NZ_MIIZ01000030.1:0-316 GCF_001743005.1 Shigella sp. FC1967
TTAGGTATAACGGGCAGAATAACGGGTGAAATAATGGGTAGAATCATAGTTTTACTAACTTGCACCCCATGATACTTTCAGTATCAATGCCACTCATTTCTGGACGAAAATGAATGACATAAGGCTCCGCCCTCTGGCTATTTTCTTCGGCTGGACGCCTGAGAAAAAACCATTCACCCAAGCCCGTCAAACTCACTGCGTTCGTCTGACCACCCCCTTTTTTCGCCCCTGTATTTGGTCGCTCAAAAATGTGGTGGTCAGACGCTTCGCTTGACGGGGGGGCTTTGCCCCCAAAACGAAACACGTTCACTGGGGT
>NZ_MIIZ01000031.1:0-316 GCF_001743005.1 Shigella sp. FC1967
GGGGCCGCCTTCGCCACCGGTATTCCTCCACATCTCTACGCATTTCACCGCTACACGTGGAATTCTACCCCCCTCTACAAGACTCTAGCCAACCAGTTTCAGATGCAATTCCCAAGTTAAGCTCGGGGCTTTCACATCTGACTTAATTGACCGCCTGCGTGCGCTTTACGCCCAGTAATTCCGATTAACGCTTGCACCCTCCGTATTACCGCGGCTGCTGGCACGGAGTTAGCCGGTGCTTCTTCTGCGGGTAACGTCAATTGATAAGGGTATTAACCTTATCACCTTCCTCCCCGCTGAAAGTACTTTACAACCC
>NZ_MIIZ01000032.1:0-314 GCF_001743005.1 Shigella sp. FC1967
CGGGCATCACTCCACCATTTGTCCCAATCTAATGTCGCTACAACAATAAAAAATGATGACAAAAATAACAGCAATCCAAGGCGTATAACTCATGATAAACTTCATTCTGCTTAACTATTGATAATCTTCTTTTTTATTTCAGAAATAAATCCAGTTACACGAGACTTTAAAATAGTGGGATCTGTTTTAACATAGGCATATCAGTTGTTTGATAACGGGCATCACTCCACCATTTGTCCCAATCTAATGTCGCTACAACAATAAAAAATGATGACAAAAATAACAGCAATCCAAGGCGTATAACTCATGATAAA
>NZ_MIIZ01000033.1:0-11715 GCF_001743005.1 Shigella sp. FC1967
CAGCACCTAATGTTGTGCCTTTCGCTTTGATCCATTCACCGTCGATGTAAGGTTGAATTGGATCTTTTGTGAAGTCGTGAACTGTATCGTTGTTTTTTTTGTGGCACCATATCTAAGTGTGCTTGTAAAACAAGGCTTTACGATCTTCCATGCCTTTAGTTGCTGGTTTACGAATTAAAATATTGCCAACTGCATCGCGCTGTGCAAAAAGACCTTTTTCACTAGCCCAAGAAAGAATATGGGAAGCTAAGGCTTCTTCATGATGTGATGGATGTGGAATCGAACAAATTTTTGCAAAAATATCCCATAGTGGTTGTGGGGATAGAGTAGATAGTTCAGACACGATGGATCTCCTCTAACAGCATCTGTGTTATTGATAGCCTACCGCTTTTTTAAGGGTTAGCTTTATTATTCTGAGCGTTATACGCCAATATAGTTGAGAATATCACTTTCTTCTGATGAATGCGTCATTCTATTCACATCTCTATCTAAGAAATTAGATCTCTATTTTGTATTTATTTTTCATATAGTTTGTTTTTTAATCAGAAATAGGTATTACAGAAAAAAATGAGGATAATCTCACCTGTTTTCACGTTTTCTCTGGTTTTTAGGCGCTCAAATCACTATAATCTCGCGCAACCTTTTTTTCCGCAAAAAAGCTTCTCTCGAAATTCAAGTAGCTAGGATCACAATATTATGAGCGAAAAATATGTTGTAACGTGGGATATGTTGCAAATACATGCCCGTCAATTGGCGCAACGTTTATTACCAGTCGAACAGTGGACCGGCATTATTGCTGTCAGCCGTGGGGGATTAGTCCCTGCTGCATTACTTGCTCGTGAATTAGGTATCCGTCATGTGGATACAGTCTGCATTTCTAGCTATGACCATGATCATCAGCGTGATCTCAAAATCTTAAAAAAAGCAGAAGGTGATGGTGAAGGCTTTATCGTTGTTGACGATTTAGTTGATACGGGGGGGACAGCTAAAGTTATCCGTGACATGTACCCAAAAGCGCATTTCGTCACTATCTTTGCAAAACCTGAAGGGCGTCCTTTAGTGGATGATTTTGTGGTTGATATTCCGCAAAATACATGGATTGAACAGCCTTGGGATATGGGTGTTGCCTTTATTCCGCCTGTTTGCGATCAATAATAAGTTGATAGCATTCGTTTTGCTGTTTTAATCGAGATCCTCGCTTAGGCGGGGATTTTGGTTTTTAAGCTTTTTTCTCTTCCTTTTTATATGTATTCGTGCGATCGCTTGTCGTGATACACATTGTTCCAGTCGATTTCATGCTATGATAAAGCCAGTCTTTTAAGCCCTTTATACGATATCCACTGATTTGAAGAGTGATATGGCAAACAATACGAATCTTTCTGAAACTTTATTTAAGCCACGAGCAAAACACGCTGAGACTTCAACGCTAATTCAGTATACCCATCCCAAATCGAATATTAATACCTATACTGTGCTTAATGGTACAAGCCAGCAAAATTGGTATAGGACTATTCAACGTTTACTTTGGATTTGGCGTGGAATTTCGCCTATTGAAATAGAAGAAGTGTTAAGTCGAATTGCGGTACAGGATGCTCCTCGTAGTGACGATAAATTTATTGATACCGTTGTAGGATATCGTAAAGGAGGTTGGTCATTTGAGTGGTCACATCAAGCGATGATCTGGCAACAAAAAGCATTACGTGAAGAGTCTGGTGATACCGCAGCTGATTGTTGGTTACAAGCAGCTCATCTTTATAGCATTGCCGCATATCCCTTTATTAATGGTGATTTCTTAGCAGATCAAGCCGTTACCTTGTCGATGAAAGCCTTTGAGAATGCGACAAAATTTTCCTCTTTTGACGTAAAAAAACTGACATTTAAATTAGAGGGGAAAGGAACGACAACGGGTTTTCTGCATTTACCAAAAGATTGTAGAGGTCCTTATCCTACCGTGTTATTTTGTGGTGGATTAGACGGCTTACAAAGTGATTACGTCAGCTTCTTCCGTGATTATCTTTCCCCAAAAGGTATTGCAATGTTAACACTGGATATGCCAGGAATTGGTTATTCAGTAAAACAAAAACTAACGGAAGATACATGCCAATTACAAGGTGAAGTGCTAAAACAACTTTCTGAAGTGCCTTGGATTGATCATACTCGCGTTGGTGTAATGGGCTTTCGCTTTGGTGGTAATATAGCTGTGCGTTTAGCTTATATCTACCCTAAATTGATTAAAGGTGTTGTTGCTTTAGGCCCATTGATCCACGCTTTCTTTACTCAAGCTGAATTGCAGAAAAAAAATTCCTGTGATGTATCTTGATGTGTTAGCAAGTCGTTTAGGATTATGGAATATCGATGAGAATAATCTTCGATTGTCGTTGAGCAGTTACTCCCTGAAAAACCAAGGGTTGATTGGACGACGCATGCCTGTTCCGATGATGGGTGTCTATTGGAAAGGGGATGATATGAGCCCTAAAGAGGATTCGCAATTAATTGCTCGTTCTTCTATGGATGGTGACATTCTTGCTATTAATGACAAACCGCTTTATGAAGGTTTAGAGCTTGCGCTACAAAAAAGCGCAGATTGGATCTATGATAAATTAATATAATTAATTTTGAACAATAACTTGCTAATTATATTAGATTATATAACAGTAGAGTTTCTAAGGAGACTGAATTTATGACTTCATCTTTGAACCCTACCCGAGGTAAGTTATTAAAGCGTTTTGCTCAAATCGGTCCATATATCCGAGAGCAACAATGCCAAGAGAGCCAGTTCTTTTTTGACTGTTTAGCCGTTTGTGTCAATAAAAAAAGTCGCGCCAGAAAAACGAGAGTTTTGGGGCTGGTGGATGGAATTAGAACGTAATAATGAGCAGCTCATTTATCATTATCAAATTGGGCTATTCGATAAAAATGGTGATTGGCTTCATCAGAACATAAGTAAGAATGATGTTGTTGAGTCAATCAATGAAACACTCATTCGTTTTCATGAATTTCTTCAATTAGCCGTGAGTGAATTAGAAATGACACTCATCCCAGATGAAAAAATGAACAATTTTCCTCTTCCTATTCAGCCCTAATTTTGTGTTAGGGCAACTTTTCATAGATTTTGCGTTATGTCAGTTGGCATAACGCTTCTCTCCTGATAAAACTGTGTATTATCTTTTTAAATAATCAACAAGAATGGTAAATGTTATGAATAGCAGCCAAACGCTGGTTGTTAAATTAGGGACAAGTGTACTTACTGGTGGTTCACGACGTCTGGATCAGTCTCATATTGTTGAGCTGGTTCGCCAATGTGCTAAACAACACGAAAAAGGTCATCGGATTATCATTGTCACTTCAGGTGCAATTGCTGCTGGACGTGAGTATTTGAATTACCCTGATCTGCCCGCAACGATTGCCTCAAAACAGTTGCTTGCCGCTGTGGGGCAAAGTGCTTTAATTCAAGTATGGAAACAGTTATTTGCTATCTATGGTATTCATATTGGTCAAATGCTATTAACGCGTGCTGATATAGAAGATAGAGAACGTTTCTTAAATGCACGTGATACATTACATGCGCTGTTAGATAACCATATTATCCCCGTTATCAATGAAAATGATGCTGTTGCTACGGCAGAAATAAAAGTGGGTGACAACGATAACTTATCAGCATTAGCGGCTATTTTAGGTGGTGCAGATAAACTGTTATTATTGACAGATATTGAAGGGCTTTATACGGCGGATCCTCGCAGTAATCCAGATGCTAAATTGATCCCAGAAGTTTTTGATATCAATGATGAGTTACGCCAAATGGCTGGTGATAGCGTATCAGGTTTAGGTACGGGCGGTATGGCAACAAAACTGCAAGCAGCAACCGTTGCTGGGCGTGCGGGGATTGATGTTGTTATCGCAGCTGGTGTGCAACCGGAAGTTATCGCGAAAGTTATTAATGGTGAATCTGTTGGCACATTATTTCATGGCCTAAAAAGCCCATTAGAAGCGCGTAAACGGTGGATCTTTGGTGCGCCAATTGCAGGTGTAATTGTGGTTGATGAAGGGGCTGAAAACGCCATTAAAGAAAAAGGTAGCTCCCTTTTACCAAAAGGTATTAAAGAAATTAAAGGCGATTTTTCTCGTGGATGTGTCATCCGAATCCAAAGTTTACAAGGTAAAGATCTCGCTCATGGTGTTGCACACTATAATAGTGATGCGCTGCGTCTAATTGCTGGACACCATTCACAAGAAATTAGTCAAATTTTAGGTTACGAGTATGGCAGTGTTGCCGTACATCGTGATGATATGATTGTTAGCTAAGGAGCCTTCTGATGTTAGAACAAATGGGGAAATCGGCAAGAGAAGCATCTTGGCATTTAGCTCAACTATCAACAGAGCAGAAAAATCAGGCATTATTAGTCATGGCTGATTTATTAGAACAACAAGAAGCTTCAATTCTTGCAGCAAATGAAAAAGATATGCAAGCAGCTCGTGAAGCGAATATCAATGCCGCTATGCTTGATCGTTTATTACTTAATTCTGCACGTTTAAAAGCAATTGCAGATGATGTACGACAAGTGTGTCGCTTAGAAGATCCAGTGGGTCAAGTTATTGATGGTCGCATGTTAGATAGCGGTTTACGTTTAGAGCGTCGTCGTGTGCCGTTAGGGGTGGTGGGCGTTATTTATGAAGCTCGCCCTAATGTCACAATAGATGTGGCTTCTTTATGTTTAAAAACAGGTAATGCGGCTATTCTTCGTGGTGGAAAAGAAACCCATCATACTAACCAAGCGGTTGTTGCTGTTATTCAACAAGCATTAGAAAAATGTGGTATTCCTGCTGGCGCTATTCAGGCGATTGATAAGCCTGATCGCGAGTTAGTCGCTAGAATGCTAAAAATGGATGAGTATATTGATATGCTTATTCCACGAGGTGGTGCAGGATTGCATAAACTTTGCCGTGAACAATCAACCATTCCTGTTATCACTGGTGGTATTGGCGTTTGCCATACTTTTGTGGATGAAAGTGCGGATTTAGAAAAAGCATTAACGGTTATCATCAATGCAAAAGTACAACGTCCAAGTGCGTGTAATTCTTTAGAAACGCTCTTAGTACACGAAAATATTGCTGAGTTATTTTTGCCTCAGTTAAGTGATGCTATGGCAGCTCAAAAGGTAACTTTGCATTCAAGTGAGAAGGCTTTGCCAGGGTTGAAAAAAGGCGGAGCTACTGTTGTTGTTGTGAAAGATGAAGATTATTGTGATGAATGGTTATCACTTGATTTGAATGTAGAAGTCGTGGGTGGGTTAACGGAGGCAATTAACCATATTCGTCGTTATGGCACAGCACACTCTGATGCTATTTTAACGCAATCTCTTGCTAATGCTGATCGTTTTGTTCGTCAAGTTGACTCAGCTGCTGTGTATGTTAATGCGAGTACACGCTTTACTGATGGTGGACAGTTTGGTTTAGGTGCTGAGGTTGCTGTGAGTACACAGAAATTACATGCTAGAGGACCAATGGGATTAGACGCCTTAACGACCTATAAATGGATTGGTTACGGTGATAATACAATTCGTAGCTAATTGTTGAGAAGATGCAATAAGCCACACTCTTTTAAAGTGTGGCTTTATTTTTTTGTTACATCAGGTATGATGTTTTATACTTTACAATATGTAAATTTTTTATTACACCCCCTTAAAGGGAACACGCTATGGAGATAGTGCATTTTATGGATAGTACAATTTACCTTATCGGACCTAGAGGTGCAGGAAAAACAACAGTAGGTAAAGCACTTTCCCTTACTTTAAATTATAGATTCATTGATACGGATGATTGGATAACTAAGAAATATCAACAAACTATATCTTTAATGGTTCAGGAAAAAGGTTGGGATTTTTTTCGTCAAACTGAGTCAGAAGCATTAGTTGAAGTTAGCCTGCCTAACCAAGTTATCTCAACAGGAGGGGGGATGATTTTAGCAGATGAAAATCGTGCTTATATGAAATCTTCAGGTGTTATTATTTATTTACAAGCATCTCTTGAAACGTTAGTTGAGCGTTTGTCCCAAGATCCAAATGAAGCCCAAAGACCAAGTTTGACGGGGAAAACGTTAATTTCAGAAATGAATGACGTTTTGGCTAAACGTGAACCTTTATATTTGCAATGTGCTGATATTATTGTTGATGCGGGATTACCTATAAATGAAATAATTGAGGGAATTCTCGCAAAACTCACTAAATGATTAAGTAGTCATCTGATATACAGGATAAAACAGGGAACATCTATTTTATTTTCATCACATCCTATTTATAGTAAGGCTATTAATAGCAAATGAGATATGGATATGATGTTGATAGCGTTTTTTAAAACACTATTTAGATTCTTATTTAGAATAAGAATTGAAGGACTTGTTAATCAGTTTTCACAATATGAAAAATGTATAATTACGCCAAACCATACTTCTTTTATTGACGGTATATTATTACGTTTATTCCTGCCAATTAATCCGGTGTTTGCTGTTTATACCTCTGTTGCTTCTGCAAAAACAACAAGATGGTTAGGTCGTTATGCTGACATCGTGCCTTTAGATCCCGCCAACCCAATGGCTGTGCGTCAATTAGTTAAAGAAGTGGATAAAGGTCGTCCTGTTGTGATTTTCCCTGAAGGAAGGATCACAGTAACAAATGGTTTGATGAAAATTTATGAGGGTGCTGCTTTTATTGCCGCAAAATCAGGTGCTAAAGTTGTTCCTGTTAGAATTGAAGGGGTTGAATTTAGTTATTTCTCACGAGTCCGTAAAAGTTTACAAGTAAAGTCTCACCTTTTTCCTAAAATCACTATCAAGGTGCTTCCTGCGGTTGAATTACCGATGCCAAAAGTGGAAAAATCTTCTGAGCGTCGTCGATTAGCGGGTGAAGCTATGCGTGATATCATGATGGAAGCCATCATGCAAACTCGCCCCAATATCACGTTGTATGAAGCATTCTTACAGGCAATGTCTCAATATGGTCGGTTTAGTCCACTCATTTCTGATATCAATTTAAAAGAAGATTCTTATCAAGGGTTACTGAAAAAAAACACTCGGGATCAGTCGATTAATTGAACGCTATACTGAACCGAAAGAGCGTATAGGTTTACTGCTTCCAAATACAACAGTCACTGCAGCGGCACTATTAGGTGCAACAATGCGTCAACGTGTTGTGGCAATGCTTAATTATACAGCGGGTAGTTTAGGTGTACAAAATGCGATGAAAGCCGCATCAATTAAAACTATCTTTACATCACGCCAGTTTTTTAGAGAAAGGGAATTTATTACATATTCCTGAGCAAACGCCAGAAGCTAATTGGATTTATCTTGAGGATCTAAAAGATACGGTCACGAGTGAAGATAAACGCTGGATCCTCAAACATCTCATTACGCCTCAAAAAGCGATGTTACCGCAAGATGCTCATGAAGCAGCCGTTATTCTATTTACATCAGGATCTGAAGGAACACCTAAAGGTGTTGTTCATAGCCATTCAAGTTTATTAGCTAACGTTGACCAAATTCGTGCTATTGCTGATTTTTCACCGAAAGACAAATTTATGTCAGCATTACCGTTATTCCATGCCTTTGGTTTAACTGCCTGTCTGCTAACCCCAATTTGCTTGGGGGCGCGCGTTTTTCTTTATCCAAGCCCGCTACACTATCGAGTCGTACCTGAATTAGTCTATGACCAAAACTGTACAGTATTATTTGGAACATCAACCTTTTTAGGAAACTACGGGAAATTTGCCCATCCTTATGATTTTGCCAGAGTAAGATATGTGGTCGCTGGAGCTGAAAAGCTTTCTGAATCAACTCGTATTTTATGGCAAGAGAAATTTGGTATTCGTATTTTAGAAGGCTATGGCGTAACAGAATGTGCACCCGTTGTGTCAATCAATGTGCCTATGAGTGCCAAAGCGCATACAGTAGGTCGTTTATTACCGGGTATGGAAGGGCGTTTAATTCCAATGAATGGTATTACTGACGGCGGTAGACTACAACTACGTGGTCCTAACGTTATGATGGGATACTTGCGTGTAGAATCACCTGAAAAATTGGAAGTGCCTGTCGCAACCAATGCTGAAGGTATTGACGAAGAAGGTTGGTACGATACAGGTGATATTGTGGCTATTGATAGCGAAGGTTTTTGTACTATTAAAGGACGTGTAAAACGCTTTGCAAAAATTGCGGGTGAAATGGTTTCTCTTGAAGGTGTTGAGCAACTTGCACGTAAAGCATCTAAAGGTGAACATGCTGTTGTGACAATAAGTGATAAACGCAGAGGCGAATCATTAGTACTGTTCACAACCGATAATCAATTAGATCGTAGTACGCTGTCTGCATTGGCAAAATCGGAAGGTGTTGCTGAAATTTCTGTACCAAAGGATATTCGTTTTATCAAAGAAATTCCTGTTTTAGGAAGTGGGAAAACGGATTTTGTCTTATTGAAGAAACGTGCTGAACAGGAAAATAATTAATGTCTGAGAATATTAGCCAGCCTCCTTTAATGAGTAGAGGAATGAAAGCGGTATTAATATCGCAATTTCTTTCTGCGTTTGCTGACAATGCATTATTGTTTGCGATCCTTGCTCAGTTCAAATCGGCACTTTATCCAGAGTGGAGCCAACCTGTTTTACAAATGGTTTTTGTGCTGGCTTTTATTCTTTTAGCACCTTTTGTAGGGCAATTTGCTGATCGTAATCCTAAAGGTAGGGTAATGCTCAGTGGTAACCTTTTAAAATTTATCGGCGCATTTCTTATCTGTGTTGGCTCTGATCCTTTCCTTGGTTATGCATTAGTAGGAATTGGTGCTGCTGTTTATTCCCCTGCTAAATATGGCATTTTAGGTGAATTAACAGATGGTGAGCGTTTAGTTAAGGCGAATGGCTTAATGGAAGCTTCTACCATTGCGGCTATTTTGTTGGGATCAGTCATTGGTGGTTTACTCTCAGATTGGAGCATTGTTTTTGCATTAGGTGTTTGTGCAGTAATGTATGCTTTAGCTGTATTTGTTAACTTTGGTATACCTAAATTATCAGCTGCTCAAATTGGTCGTGGTTGGAGCATTAAAAAAATGTTCACGCAGTTTCTTGAGGCTACACGTACTTTATGGGCTGATAAAGAAAGTCGCTTTTCTTTAGTGGGAACCAGCATGTTTTGGGGCGCAGGAGTAACATTGCGCTTTTTGCTTGTTCAGTGGGTACCTATTGCTCTTGGTATGACTGATAATACAACACCGACTGTATTAAATGCGATGGTTGCTATTGGTATTGTAGTCGGTGCTGGATTAGCGGCTAAATTTGTGACACTGAAAACAGTACGTCGTTGTATGCCTGCTGGTATTTTAATTGGTCTTGGGGTTGTTTACTTCTCATTGCAAACCTCAATTATTCCATCCTACCTAATTCTTATCATCATCGGTATTTTTGGTGGCTTCTTTGTCGTGCCATTAAATGCGTTATTACAGAATAAAGGAAAGCACAGTGTAGGGGCTGGTAATGCTATCGCTGTACAAAACTTAGGTGAAAATACCGCAATGCTATTAATGCTTGGACTGTTCTCACTGGTTACAAGCATTGGTGTCTCTGTTGTTGCTATTGGAATTGGTTTTGGTGCTATCTTTGCCCTTGCAATTGGTGGTTTATGGTTATGGGATTGCACCAGAAAGAAATCTTAAACAGTGGGATTTAGAATAGAGGTTAGATGAACCTTAATGATAAATTACGATGAAATGACCCGCCTAAGTATTGAAGTGGGTAAAGCGTTACTTGAAAAGAAAAGTACGATAACAACGGCTGAATCTTGCACTGGTGGATGGATTGCGAAAGTAATCACTGATATTTCTGGAAGTTCTGAATATTATCACCGTGGCTTTGTCACATATAGCAATGAGGCAAAGCATGAAATGATCGGTGTAGATAAACAAACTTTGCTTAAATACGGCGCGGTGAGTGAGGAAGTTGTTCTTCAAATGGCTAAGGGGGCGCTGACAACAGCTAATGCAGATTTTGCAGTGTCTGTTAGCGGTATTGCAGGCCCTGGTGGTGGTAGTGAAGAAAAACCTGTTGGTTTAGTTTGGTTTGGTTTTGCAATGAAAACATCAACAGGCATTCAAACTAAGGCAAAACACTGTATATTCAATGGTTCACGAGAACAAGTAAGAGCTGAATCTGTTATTTTTTCTTTAAAATCAATCCTTAAAGAAATTATTAATAATTAACTTGATACTGTATGATTATACAGTATAATGAGTTTCAACAAGCAAAATCATATACGTTTTAATGGTAGTGACCCATATTGATGTTTCACTGCCCAGAGGGAGATAACATGGCTATTGATGAAAACAAACAAAAAGCATTGGCCGCAGCACTTGGTCAAATTGAAAAGCAATTTGGTAAAGGGTCTATCATGCGTCTGGGCGAAGATCGTTCCATGAACGTTGAAACCATCTCTACGGGTTCTTTATCATTAGACGTTGCTTTAGGTGCTGGTGGTTTACCACGTGGTCGTATTGTTGAAATCTATGGTCCTGAATCTTCAGGTAAAACAACGTTAACATTACAAGTTATTGCTGCCGCTCAACGTGAAGGTAAAATTTGTGCATTTATCGATGCTGAGCATGCTTTAGATCCTATCTACGCTAAAAAACTAGGCGTAGATATTGATAATCTACTGTGTTCTCAGCCTGATACAGGTGAACAAGCCTTAGAAATTTGTGATGCATTATCTCGTTCTGGCGCTGTTGATGTTATTGTTGTTGACTCCGTTGCTGCTTTAACGCCGAAAGCAGAAATTGAAGGTGAGATTGGTGATTCACATGTTGGTTTAGCGGCTCGTATGATGAGCCAAGCTATGCGTAAATTAGCTGGTAATCTGAAAAACTCCAACACATTGCTTATTTTCATCAACCAAATTCGTATGAAAATTGGGGTTATGTTTGGTAACCCTGAAACCACTACAGGTGGTAATGCGCTTAAATTCTACGCATCGGTTCGCTTAGACATTCGTCGTATCGGCTCGGTTAAAAATGGTGATGAAGTCGTTGGTAGTGAAACACGCGTAAAAGTGGTGAAAAACAAAATTGCAGCACCATTTAAACAGGCTGAATTCCAAATTATGTATGGCGAAGGTATCAATACCTTTGGTGAACTCATTGATTTAGGTGTTAAACATAAATTGGTAGAGAAAGCCGGTGCATGGTACAGCTATAACGGTGAGAAAATTGGTCAAGGTAAAGCCAATGCAACGACTTACCTAAAAGAACACCCTGAAATGTATGATGAGTTAAACACTAAACTACGTGAAATGTTATTAAATCATGCAGGCGAATTTACTAGTGCGGCTGATTTTGCTAACAATGGTGATGATGCGACAGATATTGAAGAAACAGAATAATAATCTTTTTCCAATATCTAAATTACTAAATTGAATGTGTATTAAAACATATTACGGTTATCGTAGTTGTAAACCACTAGTCAATTAATGTGATTTAACTCACTCAAAAAGGAAGCTCTAAAACGGCTTCCTTTTTTACTGCATGTTGCTTTTTTTCATTTTAAAAAAGAGGCAAAAAAATTAGTTCTTATTTTTGTTTTTCTTTTTTATAAAAATAGCCTTTTAACACTACTTTATTGAATATAACGATATTTTTTACTGATTCATTTTATATTGTTATATGAATTTTTATATAGTGAAATTTTGGT
>NZ_MIIZ01000034.1:0-314 GCF_001743005.1 Shigella sp. FC1967
TAAAGTCTGTCGTAGTCCGGATTGGAGTCTGCAACTCGACTCCATGAAGTCGGAATCGCTAGTAATCGTAGATCAGAATGCTACGGTGAATACGTTCCCGGGCCTTGTACACACCGCCCGTCACACCATGGGAGTGGGTTGCAAAGAAGTAGGTAGCTTAACCTTCGGGAGGGCGCTTACCACTTTGTGATTCATGACTGGGGTGAAGTCGTAACAGGTAACCGTAGGGGAACCTGCGGTTGGATCACCTCCTTACCTAAGAGATACGTGTTATGTGCAGTGCTCACACAGATTGTCTGATGAAGAACGAGCAA
>NZ_MIIZ01000035.1:0-314 GCF_001743005.1 Shigella sp. FC1967
TAGCCATCGAAGTCCGCAAAAAAACGCACTTATGTGAACCGTGACGCCGTTGAAAAAAGCGCAAGCGGATGAGCAAGCTCAGCGTGAAGCGGAAGAAAAAGGCGCATCGCGAAGCAGAAGAAAAAAGCCCCAGCGCGAAGCACAAGAGAAAGCACAGCGCGAAGCTGAAGAAAAAGCAAAACGTGAAGCTGAAAAGGCAAAGAAAGACGCCGAAGAAAAAGCGAAACGTGAAGCTGAAGAAGCAAAACGTGAAGCAGCGGAATTAGCTAAGCGCGAAGCAGCGGAAAAAGATAAAGTGAAACAAAACGATAAAC
>NZ_MIIZ01000036.1:0-313 GCF_001743005.1 Shigella sp. FC1967
CAGTAAAAAGAACAAACTTGCCCTAAAATGCCTGTTTCTTACTTTCGTAGAGCGTTACGTAAACCTGGCAGAATATGATAATGATGGACGGAGGTTATACAATGAGGCACTGATCTCAGAGGAAAGAGAAGATGAATAAAAACAGATACTCAGCTACAAAAATTCAAAGAAGAAATAATGAAATAGACAAAGAAGAGTTGGAAAAATAATCCAGCAGTAAAAAGAACAAACTTGCCCTAAAATGCCTGTTTCTTACTTTCGTAGAGCGTTACGTAAACCTGGCAGAATATGATAATGATGGACGGAGGTTATA
>NZ_MIIZ01000037.1:0-313 GCF_001743005.1 Shigella sp. FC1967
TATTCAATTATGATACTGAATCCTTACCATTTCAAGGCATTAGGTTAAGTCTATCTCCAAATGGGTGTATTGACGCTATAGAGATGATAAAGAAAACAAATGAGAATAATGAGGATAGAGTTAAATTATATAGAATAAATAACAACTTGGTATTTAACAAAGATATAAAAGGAAAGTTTAAAGAAGAAATGTATTTGTTAGATTCAAGTTGCAATATTCAATTATGATACTGAATCCTTACCATTTCAAGGCATTAGGTTAAGTCTATCTCCAAATGGGTGTATTGACGCTATAGAGATGATAAAGAAAACAA
>NZ_MIIZ01000038.1:0-313 GCF_001743005.1 Shigella sp. FC1967
AAAAAAAGATAAAGTAAAACTTATTCCAGAAGTTGCAACAGAACTGCTTGTCAGTTATCAGTAAAATAAAAGTGGATCAATTAAATGATATTCAAAAATAGAATTATTGGAGTTATAACTCTAATTATAGGTATGATGAGTGTGTCATTATGGGCACAAGCTGGCGTATCTTTAGGTACAACAAGAGTTATTTTTCCTATGGATATCGAATAATAAAAAAAGATAAAGTAAAACTTATTCCAGAAGTTGCAACAGAACTGCTTGTCAGTTATCAGTAAAATAAAAGTGGATCAATTAAATGATATTCAAAAAT
>NZ_MIIZ01000039.1:0-313 GCF_001743005.1 Shigella sp. FC1967
CAACGCCTGATCAAACGCTGGTCACTGATGCACTCTGTTCAACCGGAGTCTGTGTTGGAACACAGCGCTGTTGTTACCCTGCTTTCCTACCTGGCTGCAATATTGCCATTCAGCAAGGGAAGTCGGTGGATCTGGCAGTCATGCTTGCTCATGCTTCGTTGCATGATGCAGCCGAGGTTCTCTGTTCGGATGTTGTAACACCGGTCAAGAAAGCAAACGCTGTTTTGCAGCGTGAGTTTGAACGACTGGAAAAGGCCGCAGAGGACAAACTCATCCAGACTCTTCCCGAAGAACTCCAGGATGCAGTCGCCAT
>NZ_MIIZ01000040.1:0-313 GCF_001743005.1 Shigella sp. FC1967
TAGCCATCGAAGTCCGCAAAAAAACGCACTTATGTGAACCGTGACGCCGTTGAAAAAAGCGCAAGCGGATGAGCAAGCTCAGCGTGAAGCGGAAGAAAAAGGCGCATCGCGAAGCAGAAGAAAAAAGCCCAGCGCGAAGCACAAGAGAAAGCACAGCGCGAAGCTGAAGAAAAAGCAAAACGTGAAGCTGAAAAGGCAAAGAAAGACGCCGAAGAAAAAGCGAAACGTGAAGCTGAAGAAGCAAAACGTGAAGCAGCGGAATTAGCTAAGCGCGAAGCAGCGGAAAAAGATAAAGTGAAACAAAACGATAAAC
>NZ_MIIZ01000041.1:0-312 GCF_001743005.1 Shigella sp. FC1967
CCCCCGCTGGTGCGGGACGGACAACAACTGATCTACCTCCTCGAACGTCAGCTCACTTTAACCCCCACTTACGCGGGGGCAGACCAGCAGATACGCTTGGTGGAGCTCCCTGTGTTTCTTTAACCCCCAACCATAAAGGGGAAGACATGAAAACAGTGTTTATGCTGCTGGCCCAGTACCTTTAACCCCCGCCAGAGCGGGGCGGACAACCCTGAAGACAACCCCACGCCCACAGCGCAACTTCAACCCCCGTACAAACGGGGCAGACTGTTGTCGCGGCTGCGGCAGAAAAGGCATCATTCTTCAACCCCC
>NZ_MIIZ01000042.1:0-312 GCF_001743005.1 Shigella sp. FC1967
TTTTTCAGCTTGTTCCAGATTGTTAAAGAGCATAATAGGTAAAATAACTCGCTTGAATTATCTTAACTATTCCCTGATTTTCATCAGATATAGTGTGGTACGCCTTTCACTCATACCGCGCATTGGCGTCCCCTAGGGGATTCGAACCCCTGTTACCGCCGTGAAAGGGCGGTGTCCTAGGCCTCTAGACGAAGGGGACTTCAGTCAGCTTCGCAGACGCGCTTTTGCTCGTTCTTCATCAGACAATCTGTGTGAGCACTGCACATAACACGTATCTCTTAGGTAAGGAGGTGATCCAACCGCAGGTTCCCC
>NZ_MIIZ01000043.1:0-311 GCF_001743005.1 Shigella sp. FC1967
CGAGATAATAGTGATATAAAACACAATAAAAGTCATCCTTGCCAATGTGGGCAGGAAATAATAACTAACATAAACAATTATATTAATAATCATCCCGAATGTACTATTTATCAAAATTCATTAAATGAGTAGTTTAATTGCGGGTGGTATATGATAGCGATGTTACTATTGCTGATTTATTTAAAGCATGGTGATTTTGGTTTGGGGACTTTCGAGATAATAGTGATATAAAACACAATAAAAGTCATCCTTGCCAATGTGGGCAGGAAATAATAACTAACATAAACAATTATATTAATAATCATCCCGAA
>NZ_MIIZ01000044.1:0-11677 GCF_001743005.1 Shigella sp. FC1967
AAATCGAAAACTTAGCTATTCATAAATGAATTTACTTTTGTTGTTCACTCTTCAAGACTTGATACATCTAATATTTTAGAAGATATCGTCTCTGCGAGTGCCCACACAGATTGTCTGATAATTTGTTAAAGAGCAGTGCAACATTCGCTGCCGTTTCCGGTCTTCTGCGTTGTTGCGAGGAGGTGCATTCTACATCTTCCTCATTGAGTGTCAAGCGTTTATTTTCAAGGCTTTTCACTTTTTTCTTTGTTCTCTCAGTCAGTTCGCTTAGCGCCCTGTGCCGTGACAACGAGGACGCATTATAGGGAGTTTTCTGAGACTGGCAATAGTTTTTTAAAAAAAAAATGTTCGTTTGTTGGTAAATTAAACGAAGTGCCTATTTTTTGTGGCTTTTTAA
The DNA here is from genome assembly GCF_001743005.1 of Shigella sp. FC1967. Lineage (NCBI taxonomy): Bacteria > Pseudomonadati > Pseudomonadota > Gammaproteobacteria > Enterobacterales > Enterobacteriaceae > Shigella > Shigella sp. FC1967. The sequence continues at coordinate 398 of NZ_MIIZ01000044.1, forward strand.
CCATTTTGGCAAGTCTGCAAGGCTATCGAGAACAAAATCTGCACACTGTTGTGTCTCTTCAGTTATCTCTTTTCCTGTACGAACAAGAATTTTATGACCCACTCCCGCAGCTTTTGCTGCCAACATATCTTCTTTTTTGTCGCCAACCATATAAGAAGCGGCCATATCGATGTTCAGTTGTGCTTTCGCATCCATAAACATACCGGAGGCTGGTTTGCGACAATCACATACTTTTTTATATTCTTCTATCGTGGCATCCGGATGATGAGGACAATAATAGATACCATCTAAATCAACCCCCCTATCTGCTAAAGACCAATCCATCCACTCTGTTAGATGTAAAAATTGATCTTCACTATAATAGCCGCGACCAATACCTGATTGATTAGTCACGAGCACCAAGGCATATCCCATCGCTTTTAATTCGGCCATTGCCTCAATAACGCCATCGATAAATTCAAAGTTATCAATTTCAGACACATAACCATGGTCTATGTTAATAGTTCCATCGCGATCTAAAAAAATCGCAGAAATCCCCTTGCTCACAGCATTACTCCATTTAGATATTTTTATTAGTATCGCATGTTTTTTCTTATATAGAGAATGATATCCATGGCTTTCTTTCTTTAATTACTCATCAACTCTTTTTTTATTGACTTGGACGTCTAGACGCCTTAACATCTATTTTAACTCGGGCAGAATAGTCTTTATGTCCCATATCTACTTATATAAAGAAAAACATGATTAAACTGACGAATATAAATAAAGTGTTTAAGCAGGGAGAGCGTTCCATACAAGCGCTATCAAACATTAACCTGCATGTGCCACAAGGGCAGATTTTTGGTGTCATCGGATCGTCAGGAGCGGGTAAAAGTACACTGATACGTTGTGTGAACATGTTGGAAAAACCAACTTCAGGTGAAGTGCTTGTTGATGGTCGAGATCTCACTAAGTTATCTGATAAAGAACTAACAAAAGCACGCCGCGGCATTGGCATGATTTTCCAACATTTTAACTTACTGTCTTCTCGTACAGTATTTGATAATGTGGCACTGCCATTAGAACTTGATAATACGCCTCGTGCTGAAATTAATAAGCGTGTTAATGAGTTACTTGAATTAGTCGGTTTGTCAGATAAGAAAGAGTATTACCCAGCAAACTTATCTGGTGGGCAAAAGCAACGTGTTGCCATTGCACGCGCGTTGGCAAATTCACCAAACGTTTTACTGTGTGATGAAGCAACTAGTGCACTTGATCCGGCAACAACACGTTCTATTTTAGAATTACTAAAAGACATTAACCGTCGTTTAGGCCTTACCATTTTATTAATTACCCATGAAATGGATGTCGTAAAACGTATTTGTGATCAGGTTGCTGTAATAAGTGGTGGTCAATTAGTTGAAAGTGATGCAGTGAGTGAAGTTTTCTCTCATCCAAAAACACCTGTTTCTCAGGCTTTTATCCAATCAACACTACAATTGGATATTCCTGAAGATTACAAAGAACGTTTAAAACCAGAGTGGGAGGAAGGTTTATTCCCATTGTTGAAACTTGAGTTTAACGGTCAATCAGTTGATGCACCATTAATGTCTATCGTAGCTCGTCGTTTCGACGCAGATATTAATATCTTAAGTTCACAAATGGACTATGCTGGCGGTGTGAAGTTTGGTGTGATGTTAGCTGAGTTACACGGTAAAAATGGTAATACTGAAAAGTCGATTGCATTTTTAGAAGAGCATCATGTGAAAGTAGAGGTTCTCGGTTATGTCTGAAGGAATGGTTTATTTATTAATTAGTGGGATCTGGGAAACCTTAGTCATGACCTTCGTTTCAGGCTTCTTTGGTTTTGTCATCGGGCTACCACTGGGTGTTTTACTTTATGTCACTCGTCCTGAACAAATTATGGCAAATCCACCTGCCTATCGTGTTATCTCAGCACTTGTGAATATTTTTAGGGCGATCCCTTTTATTATCTTACTTGTATGGATGATCCCTTTTACTCGTTTGGTTGTAGGAACATCTATTGGCTTGCAAGCAGCCATCGTACCATTAACTGTTGCAGCAGCACCTTTTATTGCTCGTATGGTCGAAAATACGCTATTGGAAATCCCACAAGGATTAATTGAAGCATCTCGTTCTATGGGTGCAACACCAATGCAAATTATCAAGAAAATTTTATTACCAGAATCTTTACCAGGTTTGATTAATGCTGCAACCATTACACTAATTACATTAGTGGGTTATTCAGCAATGGGTGGTGCTGTTGGTGCAGGTGGTTTAGGTCAAATTGGCTATCAATATGGTTACGTTGGCTATAATGCAACTGTAATGAATATTGTGATTGTTCTGCTCGTTATTCTTGTTTTTATCATTCAGTTTTTCGGCGATCGCTTAGTGAAGCTGACAACACATAAATAATTAGATTGAAGGTTTCAATTATTAAATCGAAACCTTTTAATTAACGGATCAAATAAGGGTAAATGTATGTCATTAAAATTTAAATCGCTCGCAGTCGTAAGTGCTTTAGTTGGCGCATTAGTATTAGCGGGTTGTGGTGAAAAAGAAAAAGATCCAAACCATATTCGTGTTGGTGTAATTTCTGGCTCTGAGCAACAAGTTGCTGAAGTCGCAAAGCAAGTTGCTAAAGATAAATATGGTCTTGATGTAGAACTTGTTACTTTCAATGACTTCGTCATGCCGAATGAATCATTAAGCCGTGGTGATATCGATCTTAATGCATTTCAACATAAACCTTATTTAGATCAGCAAATTAAGGATCGTAATTTTAAGATTACTGCAGTAGGAAATACGTTTATTTATCCTATCGCAGGTTACTCTAAGAAAATTACTGATTTAGCTGATTTACCTGATGGTGCTCAAGTAGCTATCCCTAACGATCCTACTAACTTAGGTCGTTCACTACTGTTATTAGAAAAAGTAGGATTAATTAAATTAAAAGATGGTGTAGGCTTATTACCAACTTCTTTAGATATTATTGAAAACCCTAAAAATCTAAAATTAGTAGAATTAGAAGCACCTCAATTACCACGTTCATTAGATGATCAAAAAATCTATTTAGCGGTAATCAATACCACTTATGCAAGCCAAGTAAACTTAACGCCAGCAAAAGACGGTATTTTTGTTGAAGATAAAGACTCTCCATATGTAAACATCATTGTTGCACGCGAAGATAATAAAGACAGTGAAAATGTGAAGAAATTTATTCAAGCTTACCAAACAGACGAAGTGGATAGTGCTGCAAATAAAATCTTTAACGGCGGTGCTGTAAAAGGCTGGTAATACGTTAGAATTTAACGTAATGATAAAAAAGGCGGACATTTGTTCGCCTTTCTCTTTTTTACTTGGCTAATTTGCATTAAATTAGTGCCGTTTAATTTTTGTATAGACAATAATAAAGAGGATATTACCCATGCACATGCGCTTGCTACTTATTGGCATCATGGCGCTGTTTATGACAGGCTGTTCAATGCAAAAATCATCTGATGTTGATCAGTCTAAATTTACGGATATGCGTTTAAATAAACCTGGGCAACCACAAAAACCAAAGTCACAAACTTTACCTTCAGTACGTATTGTTGAAAAAACGGAAGACCTTTTAGGTGCCCCTTTTAAAGATCTTGGCGTTGTCGCGGGAGAATCATGTCGCCAAACATTACAAGATCCACCAGCAAGTTTACCTATTGCTAAAAAAAGAATGGCAACAAAAGCAGCCTATAAAAATGCGAATGCCGTTTTGTTGCATGAATGCCAAATAGTCACAGGCTTAGGATGCTATCAATCCGCTATATGTGAAGGCACAGCACTACTCATTACAAAATGAACACCTACCAAATGAATCCTATAGGGCATATTTCTAGCCCTTATAAAGAAAAATTTGCCGTTCCACGCCAGCCTGGACTCATCCAGGATGGCGGCGGCCAACTTATTCTACATGCACCTTATAATCACCCTGATACGGTTCGAGGCTTAGCGCAATTTAGCCACCTTTGGTTGATTTTTGTTTTTCATCAAACAGCACAACAAGGTTGGCATCCTCTCGTTCGTCCCCCTAGATTAGGCGGTAACGCCAAAATTGGTGTATTTGCAACTCGCTCAACCTTTCGCCCCAACCCAATTGGTATGTCATTGGTTGAATTGAAAAAAGTAAACACAGCAAATCAGTCTGTTATTTTAGAATTGGGTAGCCTTGATCTTGTGGATGGCACGCCTATTCTTGATATCAAACCTTATTTACCGTTTGCAGAATCTCGCCCTAATGCGATTGCAGGGTTTGCACAAGAAGCGCCCAATAACGAAATGCCTGTTTTCTTTTCGCCAGTTGCAACAGACCAACTGCAACACTATGCCAATGAGTACCCTCATCTTTCACGTTTTATCACCCAAGTATTACAGCAAGATCCTCGTCCTGCTTATAAAAAAGGTGAGCAAAGTGATAGAATTTATGCCGTACACTTACTCGAATTTAATGTTCGCTGGCAAGTCAATGGACAACAGACACTTGTTCTTAGTATAGAACCGCGGTAACTTGCTATTATCTTCATTGATATTGTTATCATGAATAATCTAATCTGAGAGTCATTCTCATGTCTTTAGACAAATCAGATTGAAAAAAATGCTTTGCCTCTTTTGGCAGACCTAAGTCACTGGTAGACTAGAGCGTGTTGACCTTTGATGGTCGATTTTTATTCGAATTAAAAGCATTTTAAGCAAGGCGAGAGGTTCGCCGCCTAATGAACTAGGCTAGCGCCTCTCAACGCAGAATAAAATGAGTGAAACGTCTTTTAATCGAATCCGTAGGGCTGTTTTTATTTTTAAGTGGTCATTGTTAATGACAATCAATGCCAAGCCCAAAATAGTTGAATATGTTGCTTGTTTTATAAATTTCTTTTGCTGTAAAAATAAGCAGAAAAGATCAACACGCTCTAAAGTCTTTCCCTAATTATATTGATGTAGACTGGCGTGACAGTCAGCCTAAGTATTTTTGTTCTAATGGAACCTAATAATGCGTACTAGCCACTATTTGCTCTCTACTTTAAAAGAGACACCTGCTGATGCAGAAATTGTCAGCCATCAACTTATGCTTCGCGCAGGCATGATCCGTAAACTCGCTTCTGGTCTTTATGATTGGATGCCGACAGGGGTTCGTGTTCTAAGAAAAATTGAAAAAATTGTTCGTGAAGAGATGGACAATGCAGGATCACTTGAGATTTCAATGCCCGTTGTTCAACCCGCTGACTTATGGCTAGAAAGTGGTCGTTGGGAACAGTATGGTCCTGAATTACTGCGTTTTTCAGACAGAGGCGAGCGCCCATTTGTTTTAGGCCCAACCCATGAAGAAGTGGTTACGGATATTGTTCGTAACGAGATTACTTCTTACAAACAACTTCCACTGAACCTATATCAAATTCAAACTAAATTCCGCGACGAAGTACGCCCTCGTTTTGGTGTTATGCGCTCTCGTGAATTTATCATGAAAGATGCATACTCTTTCCACATTTCTCAAGAGTCTTTACAAGAGACTTACGACAGAATGTACGAAGCTTACAGCAAAATCTTCTCACGTATTGGTTTAGATTTCCGTCCAGTACTTGCAGATACTGGCTCTATCGGTGGTAATGCTTCTCATGAATTCCAAGTTTTAGCAGACAGTGGTGAAGATGATATCGTCTTTTCGACTGGCTCTGACTATGCAGCCAATATCGAATTAGCAGAAGCAGTCATGCCTGAAACTCCACGTGCAGCTGCAACTGAAGACTTACGCTTAGTGGATACACCAAACGCTAAAACCATCGCTGAATTAGTTGAACAATTCAATCTACCAATTGAAAAAACAGTTAAAATACTGATTGTTCATGGTACGAAAGAAAGTGGTCACTCATTAGTTGCATTATTAGTCCGTGGCGATCACGAACTTAATGAAATTAAAGCAGAAAAATGCGCTATCGTTGCAACACCTTTAACTTTCGCTACTGAAGCTGAAATTCGCCAAGCTGTCAATGCAGGCCCAGGTTCATTAGGCCCAGTTAATCTGCCACTGCCCGTTATTATGGATCGCGCTGTCTCTGTAATGAGCGATTTTGGTGCTGGTGCAAACGTTGATGGTAAACACTATTTTGGTATTAACTGGGAGCGAGACCTACCTGTTGCTGAAATTGCTGACATCCGTAATGTTGTTGAAGGCGATCCAAGCCCAGACGGTAATGGAACATTACTCATCAAACGAGGTATTGAAGTTGGTCATATTTTCCAACTCGGCACAAAATATTCAGAAGCATTAAAAGCAACCGTACAAAACGAAGAAGGTCATAACCAAATCGTGACTATGGGCTGTTATGGTATCGGTATAACTCGTATTGTTGCTGCCGCGATTGAACAAAACCATGATGCTCGTGGTATTATTTGGCCAGATGCGATTGCACCATTCCAAGTTGCTATTTTACCAATGAATATGCATCGTTCTTATCGTGTTAAAGAAGTCGCTGACAAACTTTATAACGAATTACGCGCTCAAGGAATTGATGTTCTGTTTGATGATCGTAAAGAACGTCCGGGTGTCATGTTTGCTGATATGGAACTTATCGGTATTCCACACACGATCGTGATTGGTGATCGAAACTTAGACAACAACCAAATCGAATATAAAGCGCGCCGTAGTGATGATAAATCACTGGTTAATGTTGACGATGTTGTTGCCTTTATCAAAGAGCAACTCGCTTAATCATTAGGCCTCTTATTTTATGAGGCTTGATTAATAAGTAACAAGCGTGTCCTTTCATACACGCTTGTTACTGCAATAATCATATCTCAATTACCTCTTTTTATACTTTTCCTTCCGGCTCTAGCTCCCAGAACAACGTGATATACCGCTGAGAAACACTCATTGCGACATATTAAGATCCCTTTAACACAAACCATTATCATCGCGCCGTTAGCTATTTTTTTATACTGGGAAGTTCAGAATACTCTAATAATAAATAAAATTAATATGAGTATATTATTTCGTTATATAAGCAACTATTCTAAATCACATAGGAAATGTTATGAAAAGGCTTGGAGCAATACTTAGTATTATTCTTATATTATCTGGGTGTGGGACATTAAATAGATCGAAAAGTAATAATGATTATTACCGAGGTACGAATGCTGATGTCGAAGTTATCAATGAACCTATAATTTGGTTAGTTACTTTCGGAATGTACCCTATATTCTCAATTATCAGTTTACCTGTTGATGTTGTTTTTGATACCGCCCTTCTTCCCGTTGATCATGTGATAAAAACCCAGAAAGAAAAAGCGTACTCCGAAGAGCGCAATAGACATAAACAAGAAACCGACAGTATTTCAGATGATCAGCAACAATCGGCGTTAACGCCTTCCCCTGCTCCTACTCCAACTCATGAGCGCTGGCTAGAGAACAAAACAAAATAAATTATTACTGTAATAGCATTAAAAAATAATAGGTTATTTAAAGTATATTACGAAAAGGAAATTGTTTAGATAATGCCGTAATAGGAAATTTCTTTGATCTATTAAAAATAGAGTATTTTATACTAAGTAATACTAAGTAGTTTAAAGAGATAGATGAATTAGAAAAAAGGACTTTGTGAATATATTAAAAACCTAAAATTAAAAAGACTGAGTTCAGTTCAATACTAGACTCAGTCTTTACTTAAACTAATTTAAACTGTCTAATAAACGCAAAGCTATTCATTTTATTAGAACAAAATCGCTAAAACTTAACTTCTGCCACTACGATGGTTTCCACAAGAGCCATGACGGTTAAAACGCGGTTTCTCATCAGTAACAACTAAAGCGCTATCAAATTTTCCATCTTCCATTGAAGGACGAATACTGTAATAACCATTAACTTCAAGGTAAACAGGTGTTCCACCATCAACACCCGTTGAGAAATAGCCTTTTTCCAATTCAATACCACTGGCTGCGTAAACACGCCCTGATTGACAATCTTTAAACGTACCAGCATCAGCAAAATAGGTAAATTCACCTGCAAGCTGTTTAGGCTGAACCTTAGCTAAAGTATAATTTAGTTCTGAATTAATAACGTTACCATCAATATCAAGCATGACTAATTTATCTTCACGAGGTAAATAATAGCTTTTCTCACCATAGCTATTAGTCAACGTCAGCTTATCTTTACCTAATACCCATGTTCCTGATTCAAAGAAACTACGTTTATCATCAGGTGAACCTTGATAGCTTTGCTCCATAACATAAGAGCCATCTTGATTAACAAGAATTGTCGTGTCGATACCAGAGCAATCGGCACAAGGTAGAATACTGTTGTAAGTTTGGTCTACAATTTTTCCATCCAGTGATAAGCCAATATTATTTTGGCAACCTGACAGTATAAATAACCCAGCAGCAACGGCTGCAAATAAAAATTTTTTCCCCATCATCGACTCCCTACATTCTGGGTACTTTTTAATAAATGATCATCCCTATGATTCTAGCATTTTTTAAAATAAAAGGGGGCAATAAAACGAGCTTTAAGATAAATGCACCCATAATTGTCAATTATTTATCAAATCAATTCGAATAAAGAACTATTTCAGAAAATAGTTATAATAACTATTGTGCTCACATCGAATAACAGCATAATGATTTTATTCTGAATTATTCACTGGCGGCAACACCGCCACGAAAGAGTGGTGAGGGAATATGTCAACAAATACAGAATATCAACCAATTAACTGTGATGATTATGAATATCTGGAGTTAGCATGCCAGCGTGGTTTAGCACTCCATATTGAATTACATAATGGTGAGCTTATTGAAGGTATTGCAGATGACCTTTTCTTAAGCAAGAAAGTTGAATACCTAAAAGTCAAAACATCTGAAGGCTCTAAAGATTTACGGCTGGATATCATTGCCAGTTTTTCTAATCCCGAACTTGGGACAATCACTATAAAATCGGAATAACCGAATAAAGAACAGCCGCCAACTGGCGGTTGTTCATTCATGAGCCGCTTGCCACTCAATAGTCATAGCATGTTCTGATGTTGCTTTTCCCTCAACAGTAACAAATGTATCAATAGCTGCAATTAACGTATCATTATAATAAATCAAAGGTATCCGAGTCCTACGCCAAGGTGCAACTTCAAGCTCTTGCCAAATCTTTTTTACTATGCCGAGCGTGCTCGCGCCCGACAATACGCAAAGATGCTTGCGTTAAACCAAAACGCACGGTGACTTTTTCATCACTTAAAGGCTTTCTGATGGTGTTTTTCCCTGTTTCCGCGACAAGTGATAGGATCCCTAATCCACTAGGTAAATATAAAGGCTTATCGAGCGACCACTCAATAGCGTGATCAACAGGCTCTTGGATGATTGGAACTAAATAAAGACGCTGTTTATAACGTCTAACTTCATCTTGATAAAATTGTAATCGAGGCTCTGCATCTTCTTTTGCTAAAGCGACTTCTTGCCATAATCGTAAGATTTGTTGTCTTGATGGCATGGTTTTATTCTGTTTAGCAAACCAGCGCCGTAGTAAAGCATTGCGCTTAATAACACTACAATGGGCAAGTTTATTAATATCTAAACTGTGCTCACTTCCCATTAAACCAGTCAGTTCTGAATCTAACAGTTCGTCCAGCAATGCTTCTTGTTCACCACACAACGCTGCACTTCGAGTTACCGCTTGTGAAAAATGTGACCAACGTTGAGTGAGTAAAGGCATTACACGCAATCGTAAAAAATTGCGATCATAACGATCATCTTGATTACTATCGTCCTCTATCCAATCTAGCCCTTGTTCAGTCGCATAGGATTCGATTTGCTCACGCGTAATATTGAGTAATGGTCGAAGTAAATAGCTCTTTTCAAATACCATTTTTGCTGGCATTGAAGAAAGTCCAGCTGGACCGCTACCTCGCTTTAAAGCCAGTAAAAAAGTTTCGGCTTGATCATCTTGATGTTGAGCTGTCACTAACACTTGTTGTGGCTGTAAATATCGACGAAAGGCTTGGTAACGCGCCTCTCTAGCTCCATTTTCAAGACCACCTTCTTTAGGATCAACATTCACTTTTTCACTGATAAAATCGACACGCCATTGCTGACAACACTGTTTACAATGGACAAGCCAATCATCTGCTTTGGTATTTAATCCATGATGAATATAAATAGCCGTTAATGCTAAAGGTAATTGAAATTCATCACGCAAACGTACAAGTCCTTGTAATAAAACGGTGGAATCGACACCGCCACTAAAACCTACCAAAATTTTAGTGTAAGGATTAATTTGTTGTTTGATTTCTTTAAGAAGTAAGCCGTATTCTTGTCTCATTGTGCTGTCATTTATCAGTGATTTCAGATGATTATGTTAAGCTTTTCTACCTGATTTTGCACGAATACAACCTAGTCCTGAAAAATGAATACGAAATTTAAGCGATTGTATTACTCATGAATAAAAATAAGGCGGAATAAACACCATTCTGCCTTAAAATAAACACGATTTACGCAGTAAAACCACCATCGACCAAATAAGAGGCACCAGTGACAAACGAAGCAGCGTCACTCGCCAAAAATACAACCACATTAGCCACTTCTTCTGGTGTACCAAGGCGACCAATAGGATGTAAGGCGACAAGTTTTTGCTTATCTAATTCACGCCCTTCCAATAAAGGAGTATCAATATAACCGGGGCAAACTGCATTAACACGAATACCTTTGCTCGCATAATCAATAGCAAGTGTTTGTGTCAGTAATTTAACGCCACCTTTTGAGGCACAATAGGCAGGAAATTCGTGTTGACCAACAAAAGAGCAAATCGAACTACAATTAACAATTACCCCTGTTCGTTTGTTTTTCAGCCAATATCGAATGGCTGCACGATTAATCAGAAAGAGTCCGTTAAGATTAACATCTAATACCCCTTTCCATTTTTCATAGTCTAATTTGTCTGCGATGTTATCGGTCAAAACACCAGCATTAGCAAAAATGAAATCCAATCGCCCATATTTATTGGCTACATAATCAATCAGCTGTTCATTCTCTTTTTCACTTTTCACATCCATTTGTATAAATTCACCAGAAAGTCCCTTTTCTTTAAGGTATTTTTCTGCTTTTTGCCCTCGAGCTAAATTACTGCCCGTAATAATAACTGATGCACCTAAAGATAAAAATCTTTCCGCAGAAGTTAAGCCAATCCCACTATTACCACCTGTAATAATCCCAACTTTACCATTAAACGATATCATCGTGTTTTCCTCTCAAAAAGAAGTAAATGCTCCTATAAAAT
>NZ_MIIZ01000045.1:0-311 GCF_001743005.1 Shigella sp. FC1967
TACATATCAGCATAAGTAGCCAACCAATAAGTACAATATAGATTTTTTGTTCTATATGCAGCGTTGAACCACCCAATATTGCCGGTGCCATAGATAAGAAAAATAAAAGTGCGTAATGAGTTAACCTAGACATAATCTATTTAAAAACTACCACCTCTTTTTATGTAGAATAAAAAGTTAACCATTTACTTTTTGACAATACAAGCCTTGTTTACATATCAGCATAAGTAGCCAACCAATAAGTACAATATAGATTTTTTGTTCTATATGCAGCGTTGAACCACCCAATATTGCCGGTGCCATAGATAAGA
>NZ_MIIZ01000046.1:0-310 GCF_001743005.1 Shigella sp. FC1967
TTTACCTAGCCACTTCTGGTGCAATGACACTCTGTTCTGTCGTAACAGCCTACCTGCTCGTGACCTATCACCGCTGGGGGGCTGATGACGGCCAGGGTCTGGTTGCTATTGAGTGCCTGCCTAAACGGCTATGCCGTCTATTTGAGTAGCCACAACATCCAGTTGGTGGTGGCACTGCTTTCCAGCCTGTTTATTGCTTTGTGGATGCTCAAGACCCTTGAGCATCCAGCAGTGAAGGGGACGTACAAGGTAATCGCTGATCTTCACCGTCAGCTATGGGGAATGTTGAAGGGGCAAACACAATGACGAC
>NZ_MIIZ01000047.1:0-309 GCF_001743005.1 Shigella sp. FC1967
GCGGCTTTAGTTTCAGTGCTTAAACTACCGACTTTTTGCGCTTCTTTTAAGGCTTCTTCGGCTTTAGCATTAAATTTGCCGTTGGCTTCTTCAATTTTTTGCCGATAGACTTTTTTAATAATTCATTTGTATCAGACATAATGTCTCCAATTAGTTAGCTGTGGCAAAGGCATTTACCGCCTTTTCCAATTCAGAAAGAGTGTCAGGATTAATTTCAGAGGTAGCGCTTGGCGTACCGTGAGGATTGGAAGTAGCGCTCGGCATACTTCGTGTTAAAGCACTAATAAGTTTTCTACGCTCAGAGCGAGA
>NZ_MIIZ01000048.1:0-309 GCF_001743005.1 Shigella sp. FC1967
ACTGGAAAGGTAGTCAAGGTAGTCTAAAATAAATTTATTGAACATCTAAAAAGATCATCATATATTACCACCATTAAAAACCATATTTATCGATTCAATCATCGGAGATAAAAAAAAAACAGAAGAAGAAAATGATCGCTAAATTACTAGCTAATCACTTTATAAATACTGAAGAAAACAATATTGATAATATCAAAATAGATAATGTTTACTGGAAAGGTAGTCAAGGTAGTCTAAAATAAATTTATTGAACATCTAAAAAGATCATCATATATTACCACCATTAAAAACCATATTTATCGATTCAAT
>NZ_MIIZ01000049.1:0-309 GCF_001743005.1 Shigella sp. FC1967
GTAAAAGTGGAGAGAAATAGCATGAATGGATTAATTGTTATTGATGGTTTTCAGGTTCGTAGAGATGTAGCCGGTCGTTATTGTTTAAATGATTTACATAGAGTGTCAGGTGGTGAAAAGCGCCATCAGCCATCGAATTGGAGTTCACTGACTCAAACTAAAGAGTTAATTGATGAAATTTCGACCGCTCCTGAGATCACAGGAGCGCCTATTGTCACTGTGGCTGGTGGATATAATCAAGGCACCTATGTTTGCAAAGAATTAGTGTATGCCTACGCAATGTGGATCAGTGCTTCTTTTCATTTAAAA
>NZ_MIIZ01000050.1:0-309 GCF_001743005.1 Shigella sp. FC1967
CGGATTAGCAATCTTATTGCCGTCTGATTTGATGGCGTAATGACTCAGCCCCACATCAAGCCCCGTGATATTTGATATCAATGTTGGCTTTGCCGGTGCTTCTACCCCGTCATCACAGAGTAGTGACGCATAGTATTTTCCGGTTGCGCTGCGGCTCAGTGTGATACTTTTCAGCGCCCCCGTAATTTCACGATGTAAACGCGCTTCAATCGGTGCGATTTTCGGGATTTTTATCCCGCCATCAATGACTTTGATCCCGACACAATGATAGCTAGATTGTCTGCCATGCTTACTTTTAAACGTGGGAAA
>NZ_MIIZ01000051.1:0-309 GCF_001743005.1 Shigella sp. FC1967
AAAAACACTTATATTACTCTGAAATAAAAAATGAATTTAAACAAGATATTGAATCTTTTTCATATGGAATAGTTAAGAAAGTTGAATCTGGTCAGATAAACTATCAATGGTTCTAGTGAGCAATATATCCCTGTTATGGTAAATGAAGACGATAATAGAATTAGAATAGATGCTCAGCATTTAAATTGACTGTGCTAATGAACTTTGTGAAAAAACACTTATATTACTCTGAAATAAAAAATGAATTTAAACAAGATATTGAATCTTTTTCATATGGAATAGTTAAGAAAGTTGAATCTGGTCAGATAA
>NZ_MIIZ01000052.1:0-309 GCF_001743005.1 Shigella sp. FC1967
TCTCGCTCTGAGCGTAGAAAACTTATTAGTGCTTTAACACGAAGTATGCCGAGCGCTACTTCCAATCCTCACGGTACGCCAAGCGCTACCTCTGAAATTAATCCTGACACTCTTTCTGAATTGGAAAAGGCGGTAAATGCCTTTGCCACAGCTAACTAATTGGAGACATTATGTCTGATACAAATGAATTATTAAAAAAGTCTATCGGCAAAAAATTGAAGAAGCCAACGGCAAATTTAATGCTAAAGCCGAAGAAGCCTTAAAAGAAGCGCAAAAAAGTCGGTAGTTTAAGCACTGAAACTAAAGCCG
>NZ_MIIZ01000053.1:0-309 GCF_001743005.1 Shigella sp. FC1967
AAAAATCCCGAAAATCGCACCGATTGAAGCGCGTTTACATCGTGAAATTACGGGTAGCCAATGCCCGTGCTGATTTTCAACACAAGCTCTCTCGTGCAATTATTGACGAAAACCAAGCGGTAATTGTCGAGACACTGAAATCGGCGAATATGATGAAAAACCACTGTCTGGCTCGCGCTATCGGTGATGCAGGCTGGCATGGTTTTATCACAAAGCTGGAATACAAAGCCGCAGAAAAAGGCGTCCATCTGGTAAAACTGGATCAATGGTTTGCCAGTTCGAAAACCTGTCATTGTTGCGGTCATAAAA
>NZ_MIIZ01000054.1:0-308 GCF_001743005.1 Shigella sp. FC1967
TATTAGTGTAAAGACATTAAATACCCAGACGGAATCAAGACTTAAAAATCCAAAATCAATAGAAAATATATTAAATAAATATATTTCAACTATGGATAAATATAGCGGTGATGCGCATGGAACTACAGAAATTTCATAAAAAGAATGTGAAATTAAAAACATTAGAATTAGGCGTTTCCAGAAAAAACCAATAAAGAACAATGGGATGCTATTAGTGTAAAGACATTAAATACCCAGACGGAATCAAGACTTAAAAATCCAAAATCAATAGAAAATATATTAAATAAATATATTTCAACTATGGATAA
>NZ_MIIZ01000055.1:0-11654 GCF_001743005.1 Shigella sp. FC1967
GACGCCCAAGATGTCAGTTCTGTTTCTCAGGCGTTACGTTATACACCTGGAGTTTTCACAGAATATCGTGGAAGTTCTAATCGTAATGATGAAGTTTTTTATTCGTGGGTACAGTTATGCGCCACGTTTTTCTTGACGGTCTAAGCTATGGAATGGGAGCTTCATCATCAACGGGCGCAATTGATCCATGGTTATTAGAACGCGTTGAAGTTGTTAGAGGGCCTGCGTCAGTTCTTTATGGCCAAGTAAACCCTGGCGGTCTTGTTGCAATGACAAGTAAAAGACCAACGGCATCCCCTATTCGCCACATTCAAGTACGAGCTGGCAATGATAAATTAGCAGAAACCGCTTTTGATTTTTCAGGCGCATTAAGTGATGACAATCGTGTACTTTATCGTCTAAACGGCATTGCAAAAACACAACACACACAAATAAAAAAACTATAAAGAAGAACGTTTTGCACTTGCTCCTGCGATTACTTTCTTACCTAATGAGCAAACTCGCTTAACACTATTAAGCTTTATTCAACAAGAGCCTGAAGCGGGATACCGTAACTTCTTACCCGCCTATGGTACAGTTAAAAGCACGCCTGCTGGTACTATTCCCTTTAATTTTGATGTCAACAATCCTGATTACCATAAATCATGGCGTCAACAATATGGTATAGGTTATGAATTTGAACACGAATTTAGTGATTCACTAAAAATTGTACAAAATGCTCGATATAGTCATATTAATCAAAAATATAAATACCTTGTATTTGGATCTCTAAGAAAAGATAACCCTTATGTCCTTGAACGCCGTGCGCAACAAGAGCAGAGAGAAACTGATACTTTAGGGATTGATACTCGTTTACAAGCAGACTTTACTACTGCAAAACTTAATCATACTTTGATTGCTGGTATTGATTATCAGTGGAGTAAAGATCAAGATAATTTACTCCGTGCAATGGGGCCTGAGTACGATCTTGATTGGCGTGATCCTAACTATCACTATCCAATTGATATGAGCTTACAAAAACCTGCGACTGATCAGCGACAAAAACGTGATCAAATTGGGTTGTATCTACAAGATCAGATCCAATGGAAAAATTGGATCTTGCTTGCAGGCTTACGCCAAGATTGGGCTCAAGTTCGAACCCATGATTTCTTAGCTAAAAGCGATGATCAACAAGATGATCATAAATTAACCGGTCGCGCAGGGCTTTTATATTCTTTTGATAATGGTATTTCTCCTTATATTAGTTATAGCACCTCGTTTGAACCTAATTTACAAACTCGCCGAGCCCCAGGAAGTGCCCCTTTTGAGCCTAGCGAAGGCCGTCAATTAGAAGTGGGCGTTAAATACCTCACACCAAATGAACAAACATTAGCAACACTCTCTGTTTATCAATTACAACAACGTAATGTCACCAACTATAATGCTGAAAAAGCATATTTTGAGCCAGTGGGTGAAATTAGAAGTCGTGGTATTGAAGCCCAAATTAATAGCCAATTAACTGAAAATATTTCCTTTATCAGCAGTTATGCTTATACCCATACAGAAGTAAGAAAAACCATTATTGCGGGAACACAAGGAAAAGAACTCCCTAGAGTTCCTAAGCATATGACATCATTTTGGGGTCAATATAATGAAACATCAGGGCTATTTAATGGGGCTAAAGCTGGTGTTGGTGTGAGATATGTGGGTGTATCTCAAGGCGATACCAAAAATACGGTCAGTGTACCCGCGGTTACTCTTTACGATGCGATGATTGGTTATTCATTAGGTGAGCTATCCCCCTCTTTGAAGGGAGCAGAAATTCAGCTTAATATGAATAATATTGCGAATAAACACTATGTGGCATCTTGTGCTGGTGATACGGCATGTTTTTATGGGATAGGCAGAACAATGACCGCAACAATGAATTATCGCTGGTAATACTATATAGGTTCACTACATAGATTAACGGTGTTAACCATAGCCTCTCTATTGAGCGGCTATGGTTTTTTTAATTGTTATAGTGCTAAAAGAAGCTGTCGTTCTATTTGTGGATCTTGCAAGGTGACATGAAATCCGATTAATCGTACACCTCGACCATTTCGGCGCTCATGCCATGCTTGGTAAGCAATATTGATTAAATCGGCTTTTTCCAAAATAGGATGAGTATGCTCTTGGGTCGTTAATTGAAAATCATCAAATTTTAGTTTAACGCCTTGTCTTGCTATCCTTAAATCGGGTTTCACTTTTGTAAGACGCCTTTCTAATTCGCTATATAACCCATCAAGTAATGCCAAGCAATCATCCCAAGAATTAATATCTGAGGCAAAAGTACGTTCCACTCCGACTGATTTTCTCAGCCTATCAGGGTTTATTTCACGCTCATCGATACCATGGCTGCGTTCCCATAAATTTTGACCGAATTTCCCAAGCACTTTGACTAAAGAAATGACATCAGTACGGCGAATATCAGCACAAGTTTCTAACCCCATTTCTTGCAAACGAGCAAATGTCACCTTACCTACACCGGGTATTTTATTAAGCGGCAATTTTAAAATAAAATCATCGACTTGCTCGGGTGTAATAACAAATTGCCCGTTGGGTTTATTAATATCAGAGGCGATTTTTGCGAGAAATTTAATCGGTGCTATGCCCGCAGATGCAGTAAGATCTAACTCATCAAAAATTTGTTGACGAATTTCTTGCGCTATCAACGTTGCAGATCCGTGACAATGCTTACTGTTAGATACATCAAGATAAGCTTCATCGAGTGAAAGCGGTTCAATAAGGTGAGTATAACGAGAAAAAATTTGGCGGATCTTTGCTGATGTCTCTTTATAAAGCGCCATTCTGCCAGATAAAACTTTTAAGTGAGGGCATAACTTCAACGCGGTTGCTGTTGACATCGCACTACGGACACCAAAACGACGAGCAGGATAATTCGCCGTGCAGATCACACCTCGGCTAGAAGCATTACCACCAACCGCAATAGGGATCTCTTTTAGTGCTGGATTATCTCGCATTTCAATCGCAGCATAAAAAACAATCCATATCAACATGAATAATTTTACGCATACAATCACCTCTTTTTTATCACTGTTTAAATATACAGTAAATAAATATTAACTACAATTTTTATTCCTTCTAACCTCCCTCCATTGAGGTGTATTTCTCATAAAAATCTGAATTAGTCTCTTTATTTATAGAATCGTCACAAAGTGATGATAGATTGTTTTGGCTTGTTGATTAATTACATTAATTTTAAATATTGTTTTGTAACTATATATAAAACAAGGAAATAATTTTTCATGATCAAATTATTCATCGCTATTTCTCTCTTTTTTTATTCTGTAATTCTTATGGCATCTCCTAAAATTATCGCACACCGTGGTGGCACAACTGATGCCCCTGAAAACACTGAAATTGCTATAAAAACAGCCCTCTCTAATCAAGCTGATGCAATTTGGATCACGATCCAATTATCAAAAGACAAAATCCCTGTTCTTTATCGCCCTAGCGATTTAAAAAGCTTAACAAATGGGCAAGGTAGTATTTCTGACTTTACTGCACAGCAACTGAAACAATGGGATGCGGGCTATAAATTTGGTGAAGCACAACAATTTCCTTATCGAAATAAAGGTGTCACCATTCCGACATTGGATGAAATTTTAGCGCAATTTCCCACAACACAATTTTATCTTGATTTAAAATCACCAGATGCGGATCCTGCAATCCAAAGTGAAGCATTAACCACCGTGCTTCGTAAGCATAATGCATTGGATAGAACTCGCGTCTATTCTACAAATACCGCATTTCTTGATGCCTTACCGACAAATGTACAACGTTTTGAAAGTCGTGATATTACTCGTGATATTTTAGCCAATATCACCATGAGCCATGTTTGCCTACTACCTGAAAATTTAGATATGACTCGTTGGTATGGACTTGAACTTCACCGCAAAGTAGAAGTTGTCGAGAAATACACACTAGGTGAAGCACGCTCAGCCTCTGTTTTAAGTTGGGATAAAGATGCTATGTCTTGTTTTCGTGCTGGTGGTAATGCTCATATTATCCTTTTTGGGATCAATACAGAGAAAGATTACATTCAAGCCACAGAATTAGGTGCTGATGCGGTTATGGTCGATTCGCCAGCAAAAATGAAAGCATTTAGAAAAGAATAACCCCTCGTTTTTAGCTTTGTTTTTAAAAGAAATAAAAAAGAGTGATGTAAACATATACACCACTCTTTTTTTATTTTATATCTTATTTAAAGAATTCTATTTTTATTAAGCAATTCTTCTCTTGCTGCATCTTTTGCCATACGTTTTTTGCGTGCATCACAAGGTTCTGGACAATCGCACTCTTTTTCTATGCCCATAGCACCTAAACCGCCACAGCTACCTTGAAGGCTTTTACGTTTGACAATATAGCCTAATGCCATACCAAAGAAGGCAATCAAGAATAAGATGAAGGCAAATAGAAATATTTTTAACATAACCTTCCCTCCTTAAATTCTACTTTTTCAAGAATGGGGCGAATGCTTTACTATAACGCTCTTCAAACCCATTTTCAGTTTTCACTATCATAAAGACAGGAATATTTAGCTCGTTTGCTACAGCTAACCCTTTTTCAGGCCCTAAAACATTCAATCCTGTTGAAAGACCATCAGCACTCATACAAGTTGGCACAATCACAGTGATAGAAACAAGATTATGTTTAATAGGATGACCTGTGGTTGGGTCAATAGTATGAGAAAAACGGACGCCATTTTCTTCAAAATAGTTACGATAATCACCCGAAGTGGCTATTGAGTTGTCACCCGGCTCAATAATTAACTGAACACTCTGTTTTGTGCCGTCATTTGCCGGTTTTTCAATCGCTATACGCCAAAGCTTGTCATTACCATTCACGCCTTGAGTTCTTACTTCACCACCAATATCAACCATATAGTTAGTGATATTCTGTGAAATTAAATATTCAGCCACCGCATCAACACCATAGCCTTTAGCAATCGAAGAGAGATCGACATAAAGTTCAGGGATCTTTTTAATTAATGTATTACCTTCAACCGCAAGGTAATCAATTCCAATCCACTCTTTACGTTTTTCTAATTCATCTTCAGAAGGTTGGTGCGTAAATCGACCTTCTGGACCAAATCCCCATAAATTTACTAAAGGCCCCACGGTCACATCTAAAGCACCATTGGTTATTTTATTAATACGAATAGCTTCACTTACGACTTTGGCTGTCGCGGGTGAAACAGGAAATGGGGTATTAATTTCACGGCTTTGATTAAAACGACTGAGTTCAGAATGAGGACGATATGTTGACATTTGATCGTTCACTTCTTCAAGAATACGATCAATCTCTGTTTGTAAGACGTTTTGGGGAGGTGAATTACTGTCTGGAACATATTTTATCGAGTAATAAGTTCCCATGGTTTCACCTTCTAATACCTGCTGTTTTTCACCGCATGCAGATAATAGAACTAATGCAGACAGCATCACTATCCAATTTACCATCTTTCTTTTTAACATAACTCTCTCTTCTGATCATGAGCGCCCACATAAGTGGGCGCTTGTCATTTTATTCATTTATGCTTTATCGGAAGTTAGGATCAACCACCAAAGTCATCCAGCATAATGTTTTCATCTTCAACGCCTAAATCTTTGAGCATTTTAATCACTGCGGCATTCATCACTGGTGGCCCACACATGTAGAATTCACAATCTTCTGGTGCTGGATGATTTTTAAGGTAATTTTCAAACAACACATTGTGAATAAATCCGGTATAGCCAGTCCAATTATCTTCAGGCAATGCATCTGAAAGCGCGACATTCCATGTGAAGTTTTCGTTTTCTTTTGCAAGCATATCGAAATCTTCAGTGTAAAACATTTCACGAACAGAACGCGCACCATACCAGAAGCTGATTTTACGTTTAGTATGTAAACGCTTTAATTGGTCGAAAATATGTGAACGCATTGGCGCCATACCTGCACCACCACCAATAAAGATCATCTCAGCATCGGTTTCCTTAGCAAAGAATTCACCAAATGGCCCTGAAATTGTCACCTTATCACCTGGTTTTAATGACCAAATATACGATGACATAATTCCTGGTGGCACATCAGGATTGCGTGGTGGCGGTGTTGCAATACGCACGTTTAACATGATGATGCCATGTTCTTCAGGATAGTTCGCCATTGAATAAGCGCGTACTGTGGTTTCTTTAACGTCAGAAACATAACGGAATAAATTAAATTTATCCCAATCTTCACGATACTCTTCTGGTACATCAAAATCTTCATAACGTACTGTATGAGGAGGACATTCGATTTGAATAAATCCACCTGCGCGGAAAGGTACAACTTCACCTTCAGGAATTTTTAACACTAATTCTTTAATAAAAGTGGCTTTATTATCATTTGAGATAACTTCACATTCCCACTTTTTAACACCAAAAATTTCTTCTGGTAATTCTAATTTCAGATTGTTTTTTACGTTTACCTGACACGCTAAACGACAACCTTCTTTAGCTTCACGTTTGTTAATATGTGAAAGTTCTGTCGGTAAAATATCGCCACCACCTTCCAACACTTTAACGCGACACTGACCACAAGAGCCACCGCCACCACAAGCTGATGAAATAAAAATACCTTCGTTTGATAATACGTTAAGTAATTTATCTCCTGCTGGTGCATTAAAACTTTTTTTCTGGGTCTCCATTGACCTCAACTGAAATATCCCCTGTATTGACCAGTTTTGATTTTGCAAACAAAATCAACGCTGTTAATACCAATACAATCAGGGTAAACATCACGACACCTAGAATAATTATATCCATGAGTTCTTCTCACCCTTTATAGCTGAACACCAGAGAAGGACATGAAACCTAATGCCATCAACCCTGTGGTGACAAAAGTAACGCCTAACCCTTTCATACCTGCCGGTACATCCGCGTACTTCATTTTCTCACGGATAGAAGCCAGTAATACGATGGCTAACATCCAACCAATTCCAGATCCGAAACCATAAACAATAGATTCACTAAAGTTATAGTCACGTTGTGCCATAAATGACACACCACCGAAAATAGCGCAGTTAACGGTAATAAGTGGCAAGAAGATCCCTAGAGCGTTATACAGCGCAGGGAAATAACGATCTAAAATCATTTCTAGGATTTGTACCAGTGCCGCTATCACACCAATGAAAGTAATAAAATTTAAGAAACTTAAATCAACACCTTCCATCAAGGCATTATCACGTAACACATAGTTGTAAACCAAGTTATTCAACGGTACAGAAAGACCGAGAACAACGGTAACAGCGATACCTAATCCAAAAGCTGTTTTTACATTTTTAGAGACAGCGAGGAATGTACACATCCCTAAGAAAAATGCGAGCGCCATATTCTCAATAAAAACAGCACGAACAAACAGGCTTATATAATGTTCCATGGCGATTAGTCCTCTTCAACCTGTGCAGGTTTTAATGTACGTAATCCCCAAATTAGCAAGCCAATAATAAAGAATGCACTTGGTGCTAACAGGAATAAACCGTTTGGCTGATACCAGCCACCATTTTGGACAGACTCCATCACGGTAATGCCGAATAATTTACCAGAACCAAAAAGTTCACGTAAAAAACCAACAAGGATCAAGATAACGCCGTATCCTAAACCGTTACCAATACCATCCATAAAACTCTCAATAGGCGGTGATTTCATCGCATAAGCTTCAGCACGCCCCATGACAATACAGTTAGTAATGATAAGACCAACGAAAACAGAAAGTTGCTTAGAAATTTCATACGCATAAGCTTGCAGTATTTGGTCAACAACGATAACTAATGAAGCAATAATCGCCATTTGAACAATAATACGAACGCTACTTGGTATGTAATTACGAATTAATGAAATAAAGAAGTTTGAGAATGCAGTAACCAGAGTTACCGCAATTGTCATCACTAATGCGGTTTCGAGTTTTGTTGTTACCGCCAATGCAGAACACACACCTAATACCTGTAAGGCAATCGGGTTATTATCTAACAATGGCCCAAGTAAAACGCGTTTAATTTCTTTTGTATCAGCCATTGATCTCTCCTTCACGAACTTTTTTCAGGAATGGGCCGAAACCTTTTTCGCCTAACCAAAAATCGAACATATGCTGGATACCATTTGAGGTCAATGTTGCTCCAGAAAGCCCATCAATACCATAAGGACTGTCAGATGCACCACTACGCACAATTTTAATTGCAGGAATACCTTCTTCCGTCAGTAAACGCTTACCTTTCCATTGTGCTTTCCATTGTGGGTTATCAACTTCACCCCCTAAGCCCGGTGTTTCGCCATGTGAATAATAAGTAATTCCTTTCGCTGTTACCCCGTCAATATCTACAGCGACGAAAGCGTACATGACAGACCATAAACCTGAACCATATACAGGTAGCACGACTTCTGTTGTTTTACCTTGCTCATCGAGAACGAAGTAAACTTCAGCGGTATTAGCACGGCGACGAATTTTAGCAATATCTTCAGCGGGTGATAATGCAATAGATGTTTCATCACTACGTAATTCAGCATTTAAATCAAAATTGCCTTTACTGTCAGTCAGTTCACCTGTCTGGAAATTCACAATTTTTGCTTTAATACGAGTGTCATACACTTTCAGTACATCTGTCGCACTCATTTTAGGTACGAGCAGACCCGCAACATCAAGAATATTTCGTTGTTTATCAAGAAGTTTTTGTTCTTCTTGTTTAGATTTCAGTCCAACAGCGGCTCCTGCGACGACCACAGAACACACAAGACATAGAATAAATACAACGAGGAACGTTCTTGCGACGCTATCTTTGTTTTTCTCTTTAGCCACGAGCTTTTCTCCGCTTAATATTCGCCTGAACAACCACGTAATCGAACAGTGGTGCAAATAAATTTGCGAATAAGATTGCCAGCATCATACCTTCTGGGTAAGCAGGATTGACGACACGAATAAGCACAGCCATTACGCCAATCAAAATACCGTAAGCCCATTTACCTTTATCGGTAAACGATGCGGATACTGGATCTGTTGCCATAAACATCATACCAAAAGCAAAACCACCTAATACTAAGTGCCAGTGCCAAGGCATTGAGAAGAGAGGATTGGTATCTGAACCGATAAAATTAAACAGGTATGACATTGCAATCATGCCCACCATTACCCCAGCAACAATACGCCAAGAAGCAATACGAGCAAAAAGAATGACAGCACCGCCGATTAAAATCATCAGTGTTGAAACTTCACCTATCGACCCAGGAATATATCCAAGGAATGCATCCATCCAAGAGATCGGTTGTTGAGTAGCGGTATTTAATAACGCACTTTCACCCGATACAGACCATTGTGATAATGGTGTCGCACCAGAGAAACCATCAGCCGCAGTCCACACCAGATCACCTGAAATTTGAGCTGGATAAGCAAAGAATAGGAATGCACGACCTGCTAATGCTGGGTTTAAGAAGTTGCGCCCTGTACCACCAAAGATTTCTTTCGCGATAACAACACCAAATGTAATACCTAATGCAGCCTGCCAAAGTGGTAATGTTGGCGGTACGATCAAGGCAAATAAAATGGATGTAACAAAGAAACCTTCGTTAATTTCATGGCCACGAATAAAGGCAAAAAGAACTTCCCAAAATCCACCAACTGCAAAAACAACAAAATAAATAGGTAAAAAGTAAGTTGCACCAAGTAGCATCTTACTTGCCCATCCAGCATCTGTTGTTAATGATGCACCGAGAAATTCAGCAAGGCGATAGTGCCAATCTGAAGCAATAATTTGCTGTAACTCAGCACCACTATATAACTGATTAAGGGCAGGGATTGCTTGATGACCAACGTTATACATTCCCCAAAACATTGCTGGGAAAACGGCTAACCAAACTAAGATCATCATGCGTTTTAGGTCAATGGTGTCACGAACATGCCCACCATTACGCGTAACAGTACCTGGCGTATAAAATACCGTGGTAACTGCTTCATAAAGCACGTACCATTTTGCTAATTTGCCACCGGGCTCAAAATGGTGCTCTACTTTTTCAAATAAATTTTTCAAACCCATGAGTTACCCTTCCTGCTCAATTTTGGTCAATACTTGGCGCAGTGCTGGGCCATACTCATATTTGCTTGGGCAAACATAAGTACATAATCCCAAATCTTCTTCATCCAATTCCAAACAACCTAATGCTTGAGAACTATCCGTATCACCGACAACTAAATCACGTAATAAATGCGTTGCCATAATGTCTAACGGCATCACACGTTCATAGTTACCAATAGGTACCATTGAACGTTCACCGCCATTCATTGTGGTTGTAAAGGCAAAGCGTTTATTTTTTAAGAAGTGACCGATAGTTGTACGAGTGATAGAAAATTTATCGCTACCCGGCATACCCCAACCAAATAACTCTTTATCACGACCTTCACGTAATACAGAAACTTGGTTATGGAAACGACCTAAATAGTGATGCACCTCATCAGATTTCCATCCCCATAATACAGAGCCAGAAATAATGCGGTTTTCACCATCCACTAATTGATCTTTAGTTAACTCATAGAGATCAGCCCCTAAACGAGTACGCACTAAACGAGGTGCTTTTACTTGAGGGCCAGCTAATGCAACAACACGTTCGGTATATAAAGAACCTGTTGTAAACAAATAACCAATAGCAATGACATCTTGGTAATTTAAATGCCAAACCGTTTTCTTAGCACTTACGGGTTCTAAGAAATGGATATGCGTACCGACTAACCCAGCTGGATGTGGGCCTGAAAATTGGTTATAGCTAATTTGTCCATCATTTAATTTTGTCGGTGATTTTTCACCATGACAAACATAAACTTTACCTTCGGTTAAACGAGTTAAAACAACAAGGCCATCATTAAATGCCTTCTCATTTTGCTCAATAATAACCATAGGATCCGCTGCAAGTGGGTTTGTATCCATTGCAGAGACAAAAATAGCGACAGGTGTTGTGCCTAAATGCGGGGTACGGCTATAAGGACGAGTCCTTAATGCAGTCCACATCCCCGAATTAACAAGGTTAGTTTCAACTTGCTCGCGGGTCAGGCCTGAAAGCATTGAGCTATCATAACGGTTAAAAGTGATTTCTTCGTCGCCATCAATGTCGATAACGATAGATTGGAACACACGGCGTTCACCGCGGTTAATTGCAACGACTTTACCACAAGCTGGGCTGGTGAAAACAACACCGGCATTCTTTTTATCTTCAAAAAGAATTTGCCCTTTTTTTACATGCTCACCTTCCGAAACCATCATAGAAGGACGCATACCGACATATTCTTCACCTAGCAATGCTACGTGTCGAATCGCGGGTCCGTCTTCTATCACTTGGGCAGGCGCTCCTGCAATTGGGAGGTCGAGTCCTTTTTTAATTTTAATCATAAGATTTGCACAAGTTTATCAGTTAAACCCTAAGCTACAAATTCACCCCGAAAATGTAGCGACTCTGTAATAAAAACATCTTAAGGTGTTTTTAAACCCTAAGTTATTTATCTCCGATAATTGTTACTATTTTCTCTTATTCTGCCGAAACTGAATTTTATCATCTCAGCCTAAACCTGTCTGACTATTCGAGTGATTTAGCTCAAGCAAATGGGAATATTATTTTGAC
>NZ_MIIZ01000056.1:0-308 GCF_001743005.1 Shigella sp. FC1967
TCAGCGATTCTCACGAAAGGACGAGAGATTGCCCAACCAGTAGGGATACACAAAGCGATGATAGCGATTTCCATGATGTTGCTCCTAAGCAAAAAGGGGGCAACATCCCCCGTCGGGGGTATGGTTGCCCCGATGGGTTTGAAAGTGTCGAAGATTACTCAGCGACAGTTATTACCAAACAAGTTCCTTGCCCTTACGAAGGTAAGTCGGGATTTCGAGATAATCCCAGTCAGGTTCTTGTTTAGCGACTTCTTGAACTTGAGTTACCTCAGGTTCAACGACTGCTTTGGCTTGTTCAGCCTTAGCAG
>NZ_MIIZ01000057.1:0-308 GCF_001743005.1 Shigella sp. FC1967
TCTCGCTCTGAGCGTAGAAAACTTATTAGTGCTTTAACACGAAGTATGCCGAGCGCTACTTCCAATCCTCACGGTACGCCAAGCGCTACCTCTGAAATTAATCCTGACACTCTTTCTGAATTGGAAAAGGCGGTAAATGCCTTTGCCACAGCTAACTAATTGGAGACATTATGTCTGATACAAATGAATTATTAAAAAAGTCTATCGGCAAAAATTGAAGAAGCCAACGGCAAATTTAATGCTAAAGCCGAAGAAGCCTTAAAAGAAGCGCAAAAAGTCGGTAGTTTAAGCACTGAAACTAAAGCCGC
>NZ_MIIZ01000058.1:0-308 GCF_001743005.1 Shigella sp. FC1967
TCCAGTTTTACCAGATGGACGCCTTTTTCTGCGGCTTTATATTCCAGCTTTGTGATAAAACCATGCCAGCCTGCATCACCGATAGCGCGAGCCAGACAGTGGTTTTTCATCATATTCGCCGATTTCAGTGTCTCTACAATTATCGCTTGGTTTTCGTCAACAATTGCACGAGAGAGTTTGTGTTGAAAATCAGCACGGGCCATTGGCTACCCGTTCGTGTACACCTGCAAGCTGTATTCGGGCTTTACGGCGATTAGCACTCCCTTTTTGCTTGCGAGATAAGGCTTTTTGTTTTCGACGTAGGTGAC
>NZ_MIIZ01000059.1:0-306 GCF_001743005.1 Shigella sp. FC1967
CAATCTACCCTTTTTTTATTTTTCTTTAAAACACTCGTTCCTTAATCGTGAACTCATTTTGAAAACAAAGGTAAAACGATGCAGTAACCTATTGAAGTGTATAAAAACACAGATGAAATATAGTCTAGTTAACTTAAAGAGATCTACCCCTCTTTACATAAAGAAATATGCTTTTTTAAAAACCAATAAAAAATAACGTTAATTTTTCAATCTACCCTTTTTTTATTTTTCTTTAAAACACTCGTTCCTTAATCGTGAACTCATTTTGAAAACAAAGGTAAAACGATGCAGTAACCTATTGAAGTG
>NZ_MIIZ01000060.1:0-306 GCF_001743005.1 Shigella sp. FC1967
AGTTATCGATTTTTTTATTTGCAATCATACCTGGATAGGTTAATTTCAATCCTTTATCAATAGAATACTCAATATTATCTGATCCAAAATAATTTTTTCTTTCAATAGTAATGAGACCATTACGGTAATTAAATCCCGTCCCATAGATAATCACCAAAAAACTACTTTACTATATCCTCCAATAACATTTAAATAATCTATATCATAAGTTATCGATTTTTTTATTTGCAATCATACCTGGATAGGTTAATTTCAATCCTTTATCAATAGAATACTCAATATTATCTGATCCAAAATAATTTTTTC
>NZ_MIIZ01000061.1:0-306 GCF_001743005.1 Shigella sp. FC1967
TTTTTAAAAGCCTTAGATAAACTCAGCTATCTGGGGGATGTTGTTTTTGCGAATGGTGAAGCACGTCTTTACTTTGAATTACGCCCAGGTACCTCACCCAACATTATGCAAACGCATTTAATGATAGATAGACAATCTCTTCTTTACAATAACCAGCAACCCCAATGGCAGCGTTTTGTCTGGCCAGCGGATACCGTTGCCTCTGGGGCATCACTGAGCTGGATAACCACAAACACAGGCACGCGTATTTATGGTGATTATCGTGGCGTCTGGGGCATTATTCGTTTACTGGAAGATGCCCAAATT
>NZ_MIIZ01000062.1:0-305 GCF_001743005.1 Shigella sp. FC1967
AAACGCCCACCGTGCTTTATTCAGCTCCTTTCAAGGCGACGGCTGAAAACGCTTTCCAATGACTTAAAAACGCTTTTACCTGCATTAGTGGAACAAGGTACACAAGCAGTCTTACATAATCAAACACAGACCTATTTACTGGCTTTAGCTCGCTTTTTGCAGTATGAAGGATGTGAAAAACTCGCCAATAACTTGGCTCCACTATTATCAGGTTATCGCTCGTTGCCGTTTGCGGGTGTGCTCTTTAGTACGGCGGGTAACGATAACGTTTCAGCCATTTCACCAAAAACCAATCAGTGGACATC
>NZ_MIIZ01000063.1:0-305 GCF_001743005.1 Shigella sp. FC1967
CCCCGCTGAAAGTACTTTACAACCCCTAAGGCCTTCTTCATACACGCGGCATGGCTGCATC
The DNA here is from genome assembly GCF_001743005.1 of Shigella sp. FC1967. Classification (NCBI taxonomy): domain Bacteria; kingdom Pseudomonadati; phylum Pseudomonadota; class Gammaproteobacteria; order Enterobacterales; family Enterobacteriaceae; genus Shigella; species Shigella sp. FC1967. Next base: position 62 of record NZ_MIIZ01000063.1, read on the forward strand.
AGGCTTGCGCCCATTGTGCAATATTCCCCACTGCTGCCTCCCGTAGGAGTCTGGGCCGTGTCTCAGTCCCAGTGTGGCTGATCATCCTCTCAGACCAGCTAGAGATCGTCGCCTAGGTGAGCCATTACCCCACCTACTAGCTAATCCCATATGGGTTCATCCGATAGCGCAAGGTCCGAAGAGCCCCTGCTTTGGTCCGTAGACGTCATGCGGTATTAGCCACCGTTTCCAGTAGTTATCCCCC
>NZ_MIIZ01000064.1:0-305 GCF_001743005.1 Shigella sp. FC1967
AGAAAATAACCCAACAGCACATAGAAATAGCACAAAGACTAAAAACGTATTAATCACCATAAAAAGTACGTTAGGGACAATGCCATCTATTAATTCACTAATGATATTTCTACCGAAAGTGGAAACTAAACGTTACTAAGCTTAATGATGCCTTTTTATTATCCTTTTGTTTTTATTACCTCTTTATCTATACAAAACTACCAGCAAGAAAATAACCCAACAGCACATAGAAATAGCACAAAGACTAAAAACGTATTAATCACCATAAAAAGTACGTTAGGGACAATGCCATCTATTAATTCACT
>NZ_MIIZ01000065.1:0-305 GCF_001743005.1 Shigella sp. FC1967
CAACCCTCTGTACGACGGATTTACGCGGGTCTCCATGGGCTGAAACGACGAGTCCCGCCGCGTGTAATTCCAATATGCCCTTGTGTCGGATATTGATTGCCGCATTGATATCTCGGTCATGTTCAACTCCACATTCAGGGCATTTGCCAGATACGCTTATGTAGTGGCATTTCTGACATTTTATGACCGCAACAATGACAGGTTTTCGAACTGGCAAACCATTGATCCAGTTTTACCAGATGGACGCCTTTTTCTGCGGCTTTATATTCCAGCTTTGTGATAAAACCATGCCAGCCTGCATCACC
>NZ_MIIZ01000066.1:0-11266 GCF_001743005.1 Shigella sp. FC1967
GCTTAATAACACCCTATCAACTTTGTTTTAAACAAGAAAGATCGAGATAAGGCGTAAAATTATGCTCTTTTTACTTCATTTAAGTAGGGTATTTTACCTAAGAATGGGGCTTTAATATGCTGTTTTAGTGTTGCTAGATATTCTTTCTGATATCGCCCCGCAGGTTCAACTTCATTTGCAACCCAACCCGCCAATGTTAAACCAGACTGCATAATTGCGTGTTGTGTTAATAACGCATGATTAATGCAACCCAATTTTACCCCCACGGTCAAAATAACAGGTAGTTTTTCAGTGATAACCCAATCAGAGAAAAATCGATTTGCTGACAGTGGTGTAAACCAACCACCAGCACCTTCGACTAAAACCCAATCAGCTTGCTGCTTTAAGTAAGACAAACCTTCTGACATCACATCAAAATCAATAGGCTGATTCATTTCTTGGCTAACAATATGTGGTGACGTTGGCGTTTCAAAACAATAAGGATTAACGCGGTGATAATCTAACTTTACCGTACTGAATTTTTGCAGTGTAAGTGCATCTGAATTACGTAAACCTTCATTTAGCCACTCACTGCCCGATGCAACAGGCTTATAACCTGCGGTTTGATACCCTTGATGTGCTGCACATTGTAATAGAGCCCCACTAACTACCGTTTTACCCACTTCTGTATCTGTGCCTGTTAAAAACCATGTTTTAGCCATGTGATATTTTTCCTATAACAATTTGATAAGTGAGCAAATATTTACCTGATTCTGTTTTCCAGACATTTTCTAGTGCACGAAATTTCTGTCGTGTCATTAACCCTTTTTGTCGATTACCCTGCACAAAATTAGCACCAACGCCTTTCAAAGAAGCAAAGAGCGCATGTAATGAATCATATTGTTCAGTGACCATTTCAGTGGAAAATTGGTAATGAAAACCACAACACGCTTTCTCAATATCGTGGAGCGATAAAAAAGGATTTACATGAGGATGCTGATCCAGAGATTGCCAAGCCTCTCTGACTTCTTGCAATGTCAACGTAGTCAGTGTTGAGAAATAAAGTGCGCCTTTTATATTGACCGTATTCATTAGTGTTTTAATCGCACCCGATAAATCATCACACCATTGCATCGCTAAATTACTGAATACAATGTCCACACTTTGTGGTGCAACGGCACAATGCTCAATATCACTTTGTAAGTAACCATCGGCTCGCTGTTGCTGTTTTGCCACTTGTAGCATGGTGTGTGACAGATCAAGTGCAATAACAAACTTGCCTTCTTGCTTCCATTTTTGACTAAAATATCCTGTTCCGCATCCCGCATCTAACACAATATTGCCACTATCATGACGCGCTAAATCCATTAATTTATTACCGCTATAACGCTGAATATTGGCGTAATTATCGTAATGAACGGCGGCTTTACCAAATGTTTGAGCTATACGTTGTTTATCTGTTTTGATTGAAGAAAGCATGAAGCGTCTCGATTAACAGCTTAATATCTGAAAGATGATGGCGAGTGGTTAACGTTATTCGTAAACGCGCACTTTGAGGAGGTACAGTAGGTGGAAAGATTGCCTTTACCCAAAGTCCTTTAGATTGCAGATAATCTGAAAGTGTTTGGCACAATTGTTCATCACCAATAATTAATGGCTGAATAGCCGTTGCTGAAGGTAGTAATTTAACTGGAAGTGAAATGACACCTTGGCGAAAAGTATGAATTAATTGTTGAAGATATTCCCGTTCATTATCCGCTTGCTTAATAACATTAAGCGCGGTATTTAAAGCAATAGCTTGTGCTGGCGGTATCGAGGTACTGTAAATAAGATGGCGAGCATATTGTTCAAAAAATGCTGCGGTTGATGCATTACAAAGCACAGCGGCTCCGCTGACACCAAAAGCTTTACCAAAAGTGACTACCAATATTTCAGGTTTAATCCCCGCTTCATCACAACTGCCTCGACCTTCTTTACCTAAAACACCAATACCATGCGCATCATCGACCATTAACCATGCCTCATGTTGTCGGCTTATTGTTGCTATTTCAGTTAATGGAGCTTGATCGCCATCCATGCTAAATACCCCTTCTGTTACCACAAAGGTTTTATTAGCTGACGTTTTATTAAGTCGTTGAGATAAAGAATCAGAAGAATTGTGTAGAAATCGCCATAATGTGGCGGGTGATAATACGGCGGCTTCCATGAGTGAAGCATGACAAAGTTTATCTGCAATAATGGCATCATTTTTTTCAAGTAATGCCGAAATCACCCCTTGATTAGCACTATACCCAGATGAAAATAACAGTGCATTATCGTAACCTAGCCACTCTGCAAGATGTTGTTCTAATTGCGCATGAGCTTGTGTAAATCCAGTGATATGGCCTGAACCAGCGCTACCGACACCGTACTCATCAGCACCTTGTTGCCATGCTTTAATGACGTCCGTATGTTGACTAATACCTAAATAGTCATTGCCTGAAAAATTAAGGTATTTTTCCCCTGATGTTGTGATCAAAAAACGTCCATCCGATTGTTTAATCACTTTGCGTTTTCGCCATAATGGCGTATTTCTACGCACATTAAGTTGTTCATCTATATAGGTTTTCCAGCTCATTACAGTGCCGCGTTATAAAATTGTTCAGTATCTTTATTAGCAACCGCTTGCATCAAAGCTTCTTCTTGCTGATTATCGCCCATAGATACTGCTAATCGTTCAGGGTTTAAACCTAGTTTACGGAATAGCTGGTGATCTTTATCTTCAGTCGGGTTGGTTGTCGTTAATAATTTACAGCCATAGAAAATAGAGTTTGCCCCAGCCATAAAGCAAAATGCTTGTGTTTGTTCACTCATTTGCTCACGCCCAGCAGAAAGACGCACATAAGAGCGTGGCATCATGATACGAGCAACCGCGATAGTACGAATAAAATCAAAAGGATCGACATCTTCATTATCAGCCAAGGGTGTCCCTTTTATTTTAGCAAGCATGTTAATCGGCACACTTTCAGGAGGCTGTGGCAAATTCGCTAATTGCACTAACATTGCAGCGCGATCTTTCACTTCCTCACCTAAGCCTAAAATTCCGCCAGAACACACTTTAATCCCCGCATTGCGCACTTTATCAAGTGTATCTAAGCGATCTTGATAAGTACGTGTTGTCACGATACTGCCGTAAAATTCAGGTGAGGTATCAAGGTTATGGTTATAAAAATCCAGCCCTGCATCGGCTAATCGATTAGCTTGTGAATCATCTAATTTGCCAAGAGTCATGCAGGTTTCCATACCCAGCGCTTTAACTTCTTTGACCATTTGCTCAAGGTAAGGCATATCGCGTTCATGTGGGTTTTTCCATGCGGCCCCCATACAAAAACGAGTTGAACCTGCTGCTTTTGCTTTTTTCGCAGATTCAATTACTTGCTGAACTTCCATTAAGCGCTCTTTTTCTAATCCCGTTTTATACCGCGCGCTTTGGGCGCAATATTTACAATCTTCAGGACAAGCCCCGGTTTTAATCGACAGCAAAGTACTCACTTGGATTTGTGAAGGGTCAAAATGTTGACGATGAACTTGTTGTGCCTGAAAAACCAAATCTAAAAATGGCATATCAAACAGTGCTCTAGCTTCTTTTAGTGTCCAACGTTTTAATGCGCTCACAATACAATCTCCTTTTTAAAAGTGATTGCCAGTTTAAATAATAGGGTTATCATGTCAACTAAAATTGATCACCATTGGTTTACATGATTAAATGAAAAATATAATGACACCTGAAGATATCGCTTTCGATCTACACCATATTTGGCACCCATACACGTCGATGAGCCATCCCTTACCGGCTTATCCTATCGTCAGTGCAAAAGGCGTTGAATTAGTCTTGGCTGATGGTAGAAAACTGATTGATGGAATGTCTTCATGGTGGGCAGCAATTCATGGATATAATCACCCAGAACTCAATAATGCCGTGACAACACAGTTAAACAATATGTCTCACGTGATGTTTGGTGGCATTACTCATCCCCCAGCAGTCTCACTTTGTCGAAAATTATTAGCGATAACACCAGAGCCTCTTGAATGCATATTCCTAGCTGATTCTGGCTCTGTTGCTGTTGAAGTCGCGCTAAAAATGGCTTTGCAATATTGGCAGGCTAAAGGTGAAAAACGTCAACGCATTGTGGCATTAAAACAAGGCTATCATGGTGATACCTTTGGTGCCATGTCAGTGTGTGATCCAGATAACTCCATGCACAGTCTTTATAAAGGTTATCTGCCTAATCATCTTTTTGTAGATGCACCAAAAACGGGTTTTAATGAAGAGTGGGATCCCGCTGATATCGACTCATTACGCTCAACACTAGAACAACATCATCAAGAAATAGCTGCTGTTATGCTTGAACCCATTGTTCAAGGTGCAGGTGGAATGCGAATTTATCATCCCGAATATTTAAAACACGCAAGAGCCTTGTGTAATGAATTTAACGTGTTATTCATTGCCGATGAAATAGCGACTGGTTTTGGTCGAACAGGTAAGCTGTTTGCCTGTGAGCATGCTGGAATTTCTCCTGATATTATGTGTGTAGGTAAAGCATTAACAGGGGGTTACATGACCTTATCAGCGACCTTAACCACTCGCCATATTGCCGAAACCATCAGCCAAGGCGATGCAGGTTGCTTTATGCATGGCCCAACTTATATGGGAAATCCATTGGCTTGTGCTGTTGCTGATGCCAGTTTATCTCTGTTAGCAAAAGGTGATTGGGTAAACCAAGTTGCACTATTAGAAGCACAACTTAAAAAAGAGTTATTACCACTAAAACAAGTTAAAAGTGTCAAAGATGTGCGGATTTTAGGTGCCATTGGTGTGGTTGAAATGAATGAACCCGTCGATATGGCAAAGTTACAGAAAATCTTTGTGGATGAAGGGGTTTGGATCAGACCTTTTGGCAAACTGATTTATATCATGCCGCCATTTATTATGTCGTCAGCAAACCTGACTAAACTGACTCAATCTATTGAGAAAGTGGTTAATCTCACCTAAACATTGCTAAAAAATAAACCTCTAGCAAAGTGATATAGGCTAGAGGTTTACAATGGTGTTTATTTCGTTACGACGGTTACCCACATGGCACCTTTACCCACAGGATATTGTGCTAATTCTGTTAATGCGCCAGTCTGTTTATCAATACGAGAAACAGAAGCAAAATCTGATTTTTGACCACAAGAAATCAGGTAATTACCTGTGTTATCAAGAGAAAAGCCACGAGGTTGTGTTTGTGTTGGGTAATAACCCACAGGTTGCAAATAGTCACCCGTCTCTGAAATTGTCATGGCACAAATAAAACTTTCAGAGCGTTCACTTGCATAAAGAAAACGGCCATCCGGTGTAATATGAATATCTGACGCCCAACGAGTACTATTAAAGGTTTCAGGGACGATATCAACCGTTTGCATTAAACGATATAAATCCCCCATACGACGATAAACATTGATTGTCGCATCTAATTCATTAAGACAATAAAACACATCACCATTAGGGTGGAATGCCATATGGCGAGGTCCTGCATTTTGTGCGGTTGTCAGCTCGGCAGTACCCACTTCGGTTAAACGCCCATCTTCTGATAAATCGAATAAACGAATATGATCTTCACCTAAACAAGGGACAATCAGTTGTTTATTATTCCAATCGATATTAGATGAATGAGGCTTATTCAAGCCTTCAATAATTTGAATCGGTGATTGAGGGATCCCCTTCGCATTAATAGGTAAAACCGCTAAATTGCCTTGGTGATAAGAAGGAACAAATAAAAAACGCCCTGTTTTATCTAAGCATAAATGGACAGGCGTACTTGGAATAGAAGTGATAGCCTTTTGCTCTAACTGACCATCAACAGCAATTGCAAATGTCACCACACTAAAATGAGGTCGAATACCAACATAAAGGTATTTGCCATCCGCACTTGCAATCATCGGTTGTACTTGTCCTGCAACCTCAACAATCTGCAATAAATCCATTTCACCTTCGGTGTTTAATGCATAAACATGGATTTGTTGACTCTCTGGACTTGCTACGTAAACGACCTGTTTCATTCCTTCTCCTTAAACCCAATTACCCATTGATTTATAAAGAATAATAGAAAAACCAACGATAACCTGTCACGATTAAGCTAGTTTATCTTTTATTGGTTAACGTGTACCATCAACAACATTGCATCTTAATACTATCAAGGGGCTTATTTATGTCATATCGCGTTATTGCATTGGATCTTGATGGCACACTGCTTGATGACCAAAAACGTATCCTGCCAGAATCTTTAGAAGCACTCAATCTTGCAAAAAAAGCAGGTGTTAAAGTCTTAATTGTAACAGGTCGTCATCATGTTGCTATTCATCCATTCTATCAAGCACTCGATCTTGATACCCCTGCAATCTGTTGTAATGGGACCTACCTTTATGATTATATTGGTAAAAAGGTAATCGAATCCGATCCATTAACAACTCAAGAAACCAAAGCTGTGTTAGATCTCGTTAAGCAAACAGATGTACACCATTTAGTTTATGCTGATGATGCAATGATGTATGACCAACTTACCGCAGCAGTACAACGCACACTTAATTGGGCAGATACCCTTCCTATCACACAACGCCCCAATCTAGTTAAAGTCGATGATTTTTATAAAGCGATGCATGATGTTAATGCAATTTGGAAAATTGCCACAACAACGCCTGATCACGATGAATTACATGCATTAGTAGAAAAAATCGAGCAACAAGTTGGCTTAGAGTGTGAATGGTCTTGGGTTGATCAAGTTGATATTGCTAAAAAAGGCAACAGCAAAGGCCGTCGTTTACAACGTTGGGTCGAAGCAAACGGTATGAGTATGAGTGATGTAATTGCTTTCGGTGATAATTTTAATGATCTTAGCATGTTAGAACATGTTGGCTTAGGTGTTGCCATGGGTAATGCTTCAGATGAAGTGAAAGCACGTGCAAAAATGGTCACTAAAGTAAATTCACAGCCGGGTATTGCTGAAACTATTCATAAATATATTCTGTCTTAGTCTTATTTTTATATCATCCAAAAGACAAAACCTCATCAAAGATGAGGTTTTTGATCAGCCAATATAACGAATAAATTAAAGGTGGCGACTTAGCGAAATACTCTTAATTTGCGCATAAAGCCATTGCCCTTCTTGAATATTCAATTCATCTTTCGCCCAAGGGGTGATCCTCGCCCATAAATAATTTCCATCATTGACAAGTTTCACATCAACTTGACCATCATTTTTAATGGTTTCAACCACTTTCATATGCAAAATATTACGAATACTGCTATTTGATGGACGAGTCGTTGTTAATGACACATCAGAAGCATCAATACGTACACGCACATCACGACCGATTTTTGCCTCAATTTGAGGCAACCACAGCACTTGATTACCAAACGCCGTTGCTGTCATATCGTAATGACTATGGTGCTCCACCACCATCACATTGGCGATGCTGCTTAATGTCTCTTTTTGTAACCACGGACGTAATGCACTACTTGCCCATACATCTTCGAGTTTACCTGTCGCCTTAATTTTTCCTGCATCCATTACAATGACGTTATCTGCAAGCCGAATAATTTCATCAAGGCTATGACTCACATACAAAATAGGAATTTGTACATCTTGTGAGAGCTTTTCTAAATACGGCAGTAATTCACGTTTACGCGGTAAATCAAGCGAGGCTAAAGGCTCATCCATTAGCATAATATCAGGCGCAGTCAACAAGGCTCGCCCTATTGCCACACGCTGTTTTTCACCACCTGATAAAGTGATAGGAAAACGTGAAAGTAAATGTTCAATACCTAATAAATGAATAATGCGATCAAACTGTACTTTCATTGTCGGTGACATACCGTAAAGCAAATTTCCTCTTACTGTGTAGTGAGGAAACAGTCGGGCGTCTTGGAATACATAACCCACTTTACGTTTTTCAGGCGGCAGATAAATTTTCTTTTCAGTATCAACCAGTGTGTGATTATTTAATACAATCCGACCTGAATCGGGTTTGGTTAAACCGCCAATCACATTAATTAGTGAAGTTTTACCCGCCCCAGATAAACCAAAGACGGCAGTAATACTTTCTGTTGGCAATTCAGTATTGATTTCCAAACGCAGTGATCCTAGCGTCTGTTTAAAATTCATCTCTAGCATACGCCCCCCAATCTTCTACGACCCCAACGCGTTAACCACTCTGAAGCCATTAAAGAGACGAGTGCTAAAATAATTGCAATCACACATAAACGGGCAGCGTCCATTTCTGCGCCTGGTGTTTCAATCAAGGTATACATAGCCAAAGGGATTGTTCTGGTTTCCCCCGGAATATTGGAGACGAAAGTGATTGTTGCGCCAAATTCTCCCAATGAGCGCGCAAACGCCAACACAATCCCTGCGATGATCCCCGGCATAGATAAAGGTAACGTTATGGTAAAAAAGACGCGTATCGGTGAAGCCCCTAAGGTTCTTGCTGCTTGCTCCATACGTTGATCGACAGCTTCTAATGCCAATCTGATCGCCCTTACCATCAGTGGAAATGCAACGACTGCGGATGCAAGTGCTGCGCCTCGCCAACTAAAGGTAAAGCTAAAGCCAAACCAGTCATACAACCACTCACCAATAAATCCGCGTCTCCCCATACTGATCAGTAAAAGATAACCGACCACAACAGGTGGCAGAACTAAAGGTAAATGGATAATGCTATCAAGCAATGATTTACCGGGAAAACGTACCCTAACTAAAAGCCAAGCCATAAAAATACCAAAAGGTAGACTGATAATAACTGCAACAGTCGATACCTTAAGGCTTAGTATGATAGCTTGCCATTCGTATTCACTTAACATCTCCAAAAGTATAATTCCTACAGTGGGCTAAAGCCGTATTTCTTAAAGATTTCTGCGGCTTGAGGTGTTTTCAGATAGTCATAAAAATCACGAACGGCTTTATTGTCCTGACCTTTTACAACTGCCATTGGATACTCAACAGGTTTGTGGCTATCAGCTGGAAATATGCCAACCACTTTCACTTTATCACTCGCAACCGCATCAGAACCGTATACGATACCTAATGGTGCTTCATCACGTTCAACCAGCGCCATACCACTACGTACGTTATTAGTACGCGCCATATCAGGGCTTACCGTATCCCATGCACCTAAATATTCTAATGATTCTTTTGCATAGATACCAACAGGTACATGATCCGGATCGCCTACGGCTAGTTTTCCACCATTAAGCAAGGATTTCCATTTGGTTTCCTTATTAATAACAACGTCATTTAATTGACTATCTTTAGGGGCAATAAGCACTAAATCATTACCTAATAGTGTATGACGAGAATCTGCAACCATTAAATTTTTATCGATTACGTAGTCCATCCACTGCTGGTCTGCTGAAATAAACAGATTTGCAGGTGCGCCTTGTTCAATTTGACGCGCCAGCGTTGAAGACGAAGCATAAGATGCAACCACGTCAGTTTTCTTTTCTTGCTTATATTGTGCCGAAATTTCATTAAGAGCATTAGTAAGAGAAGCGGCCGCAAATACCGTTACTTTTTCCGATGCAAAACTTTGACTGACTAAAGCAAAAGAAATAACTGCGCCAGCAAGCAACTTGCCTGATAATTTTTTCATGTTCGAATTCCACTTAAATTAAAGGATGACACGCTGTATATACCAAGATATAGCGAAAAATGAAAGGATTAGATGAGAGAAACTGGTTATATATCAATAAATATAACCATTAAAAAGAAACAGAAAATAGAGATAGAGAAATTTACATACTCTAAATAATTCAAGTCACGGCTAGGCGACAAGTGAATGAGTCACTAGGAGCATATATAAGTATGTGACTAGTGCGAAAGAACGCCGTTGCTTGAAGTATGACGAGTAAAAAAATAGCCCTTCAAAAAAGGGCTATTCTAAATCAGGGAGGGAGATTTTATGATTTTTTGTCTGCTTTTGGCTGACTTGGTGAAATCAAGTTAAACACTTCACCTAAACCATAAATGATGCCCATAATCAGTACCATTACAACGGGTACCATCAAGAGAGCAAACCCTAAACTTTTCAACAATTCAAGCATGATAACCTCTTTATCATGGTATATTCGGAAAGCCAGAGTTGGCATTTCTTCACGAATGACGAATAATAACGCTATAGATGTATATATTCTAGAGAATTATCGCTTTGTGTCGGCACAAAAAATGCGATAAACACACAAAAAAGAAGAAGCCTATCATTATGCAAGCAGAAATATTATTAACTCTTAAACTTCAAGATAAGCTCTTTGCCGATCCTCGTCGTGTTGCATTATTAAAACAGATCAAAGCGACGGGTTCTATTAGCCAAGGGGCAAAAATGGCAGGCATTAGTTATAAAAGTGCTTGGGATGCCATTAATGAAATGAATCAACTCGCAGACGAACTTCTTGTTGATAGAGCAACAGGCGGTAAAGGTGGCGGTGGTGCAACCCTTACACATTATTGTGAGCGTTTACTTCAACTTTACGATCTACTCGGTCAAATTCAGCAAAAAGCCTTTGATGTATTAAAGGATGACTCACTTCCTCTTGATAGCCTATTAGCGGCTATTTCACGTTTCTCCTTACAAACCAGCGCCAGAAACCAGTTTTTTGGTACCATTATTGAACGTGATAATCTTCAGGTTCAACAACATGTTAATGTTCAACTCGCTGATAAAAAAAACGACTATTCGCGCAGCATTAACAGAAAAAAGTGCAGATCGCCTCGGTTTGAAAAAAGGCAAAGAAGTACTGATTTTAATTAAGGCACCTTGGGTCAATATTGAGAAAGAGACTTCTTTAGCGCAACAATATGACAATGCCCTTTCTGGCACGTTGACTCAAATTGAGACAGGCAGTGAAAACAGTGAATTAGTGGTGACATTAGAAGGTGGGCAAGAAGTCTGTGCCACCTGTTCTAATCAGCATGTTAAAGAGCAAAAATTGCATATTAATGATAGTGTAACGGCTTTATTTAATGCCGATCAGGTGATTGTCGCCACACTGTGTTAATTATTAGCATGATTGCTTTTCAATAAAAAAATAAAACCATTACTTAGTTATTATTTTAGAAATAATATTAAGTGATGGTTTTTGCCACCTGTTCTAATCAGCATGTTTAAAGAGCAAAAATGCATATTAATGATAGTGTAACGGCTTTATTTAATGCCGATCAGGTGATTGTCGCCACACTGTGTTAATTATTAGCATGATTGCTTTTCAATAAAAAAA
>NZ_MIIZ01000067.1:0-304 GCF_001743005.1 Shigella sp. FC1967
AGCTACGCTGGAAGGCGCTGGTGAACTCCGCCCGGAACATGGTCACAAACCCCTGCTGATGTTGGTTTACCTGCAACAGCGTTTTCGCGGATGACTTTTCAAACGTAGAGAAGCCGCTGGTGGCATTCTGTGATGAACAGGGTGATACCTTCGACTACGAGCGTTTTTGATTCACTAAAACCCCTCATTGAACGGTTTGGTTTCAGCTACGACGAAGTAAGAGCAGATGCAGAAAGGCTTGGCCTTGTATCTGAGCTGATTCGCCTGGCAGAGATCGATGCCGAACAAGAGGATCACTTTTTTT
>NZ_MIIZ01000068.1:0-304 GCF_001743005.1 Shigella sp. FC1967
AAAAGCGTAGTCGATGGGAAACGGGTTAATATTCCCGTACTGGTGGTAACTGCGATGGGGGAACGGAGAAGGCTAGGTTGGTCCGGGCGACGGTCGTCCGGTTCAAGCATGTAGGCAGAGTGATTAGGCAAATCCGGTCACTTAATGCTGAGGTGTGATGACGAACCACTAAGGTGGTGAAGCAATTGATGCCCTGCTTCCAGGAAAAGCCTCTAAGCTTCAGGTTATCAACAATCGTACCCCAAACCGACACAGGTGGTCAGGTAGAGAATACTCAGGCGCTTGAGAGAACTCGGGTGAAGGA
>NZ_MIIZ01000069.1:0-304 GCF_001743005.1 Shigella sp. FC1967
TTTTTTAATCCGAAACTAAAAGCCCGTTTTCCCACGTTTAAAAGTAAGCATGGCAGACAATCTAGCTATCATTGTGTCGGGATCAAAAGTCATTGATGGCGCGATAAAAAATCCCGAAAATCGCACCGATTGAAGCGCGTTTACATCGTGAAATTACGGGGGGCGCTGAAAAAGTATCACACTGGGGAGTGCTAATCGCCGTAAAGCCCGAATACAGCTTGCAGGTGTACACGAACGGGTAGCCAATGCCCGTGCTGATTTTCAACACAAACTCTCTCGTGCAATTGTTGACGAAAACCAAGCG
>NZ_MIIZ01000070.1:0-302 GCF_001743005.1 Shigella sp. FC1967
GGGTTGTAAAGTACTTTCAGCGGGGAGGAAGGTGATAAGGTTAATACCCTTATCAATTGACGTTACCCGCAGAAGAAGCACCGGCTAACTCCGTGCCAGCAGCCGCGGTAATACGGAGGGTGCAAGCGTTAATCGGAATTACTGGGCGTAAAGCGCACGCAGGCGGTCAATTAAGTCAGATGTGAAAGCCCCGAGCTTAACTTGGGAATTGCATCTGAAACTGGTTGGCTAGAGTCTTGTAGAGGGGGGTAGAATTCCACGTGTAGCGGTGAAATGCGTAGAGATGTGGAGGAATACCGGTG
>NZ_MIIZ01000071.1:0-302 GCF_001743005.1 Shigella sp. FC1967
TCGCTTCTCTTTGTATCTGCCATTGTAGCACGTGTGTAGCCCTACTCGTAAGGGCCATGATGACTTGACGTCATCCCCACCTTCCTCCGGTTTATCACCGGCAGTCTCCTTTGAGTTCCCACCATAACGTGCTGGCAACAAAGGATAAGGGTTGCGCTCGTTGCGGGACTAACCCAACATTTCACAACACGAGCTGACGACAGCCATGCAGCACCTGTCTCAGCGTTCCCGAAGGCACTCCTCTATCTCTAAAGGATTCGCTGGATGTCAAGAGTAGGTAAGGTTCTTCGCGTTGCATCGAA
>NZ_MIIZ01000072.1:0-301 GCF_001743005.1 Shigella sp. FC1967
GCGAACCGGGAGAACTGAAACATCTCAGTACCCCGAGGAAAAGAAATCAACCGAGATTCCCCTAGTAGCGGCGAGCGAACGGGGAACAGCCCAGAGTCTTAATCAATGGCAGCATCAGGAGAACGGTCTGGAAAGTCCGGCAGTAAAGGGTGATAGCCCCGTATCCGAAGATGCTGTTATTGTGAACTCGACGAGTAGGGCGGGGACACGTGTTATCCTGTCTGAATATGGGGGGACCATCCTCCAAGGCTAAATACTCCTGATTGACCGATAGTGAACCAGTACCGTGAGGGAAAGGCGA
>NZ_MIIZ01000073.1:0-301 GCF_001743005.1 Shigella sp. FC1967
AGTTGCAGGGTATAGACCCGAAACCCGGTGATCTATCCATGGGCAGGTTGAAGGTTGGGTAACACTAACTGGAGGACCGAACCGACTAATGTTGAAAAATTAGCGGATGACTTGTGGATGGGGGTGAAAGGCCAATCAAACCGGGGAGATAGCTGGTTCTCCCCGAAAGCTATTTAGGTAGCGCCTCGTGAACTCATCTTCGGGGGGTAGAGCACTGTTTCGACTAGGGGGGTCATCCCGACTTACCAACTCGATGCAAACTGCGAATACCGAAGAATGTTATCACGGGAGACACACGGCG
>NZ_MIIZ01000074.1:0-300 GCF_001743005.1 Shigella sp. FC1967
GTATCAAAACTACAGCAAGAAACACCAAATGATACACAGTCACTACAAGCTAAACTTCAACTTCTTGAACAAGAAAACACACATTTAAAAGCCGAAAAAAGAGTTACTCTCAAAAAAACTTAGATGATATACGACAGGCAATGCTTGTAATTGAATCCAAGCTACAGACAACACCTGAACCAGTTGCACCTGCGACAGCCAAAAAGATCGTGGAAATTTTGGAAAAAATAGCCGGTTGGTCGTATTTTCACGCTGAAACAAAAACCGCCATTTTAATAACAAATTAGCAACATAAAAATA
>NZ_MIIZ01000075.1:0-300 GCF_001743005.1 Shigella sp. FC1967
ATAAAAACAAAAAGCCTACCGCCCTCGTTTTACTCGGTTGGTCAAATCGCTTCTTGCCACAAAACAAGTTTGTGACTTTCAGCGATTTCGCATCGTTTTACTTGATCAGTTTGCACGATGTTAAAAACGCACTACAGAAGCCCGCAAAACCGTTCTAAACTTTCAGCGTAGATTTGGGTGTTTTATAGGGTGATCGTGTCGTTAAAATCGTTTCGAGGGGCTTTAATGGGGATGAACGGGCGGTTTTTGCTAACTAACTCGCCCGTTTAACATAAAAGGGATTGTATGAATCAATTTTAG
>NZ_MIIZ01000076.1:0-299 GCF_001743005.1 Shigella sp. FC1967
TATGAGGGTTAAAAAAGATAACTTTTGTCTTATTTGCGAGGCAAAAGATAACTTAATGAAGTTTTAGTTTAGGTCTAATAACTCGGTTGATTGATCCGATAAATCATCTAGTGCTTTATGCTGAGATTATTTATCTTATTTGGATATTCTCATTTAATTATTTAATTTAAAAGAAAAATAGATAAAAAACCCTCATATAATATGAGGGTTAAAAAAGATAACTTTTGTCTTATTTGCGAGGCAAAAGATAACTTAATGAAGTTTTAGTTTAGGTCTAATAACTCGGTTGATTGATCCGA
>NZ_MIIZ01000077.1:0-11255 GCF_001743005.1 Shigella sp. FC1967
TATTAATATATTGAAGGGGGTGTTACTTAAGTTAAATATAAAAAAAACCGCAATAAATGCGGTCTTTTTCGATGCTCGAAAAGTTAAGCCTTTGTCCAACCTTTGCGAATAGGATAAGCGAAACAGAGCTGATAGAGCTGTTGTACCCATTTTTGGAGTATATCACCACCTTTAGACCAGAAGAGCTGGCAAAGACCACAAGAAAGCAGAGCAACGATAAAAGCCCCCATCATATCGATTGGCCAATGCACGCCAAGATAAATACGCGCCCAAGCAATCGCAAGCCCTAAACCGAGCATAATATAGCCAATGCGTTTGCGGTTATGCCAAAAGAGATAAGCTAAAGCAATGGTGAAAACAAACGTACCATGGTTACTTGGGAATGAAGGCGTTGCATCGTGATCAAGAAAGTTGTAACCAATGTTGGCGGCAAAAGGGCGTTCATGAGGAACAATAGCACCAATCACCCAAGAGATAGAAAGTGCGATACCTAAAGAAACAGCGGCTTTGCATACTAATGTTCTTTGCTGACTAAGATGTTTTTCATTCCCCCATAACCAATAGAACACTAAAGATAATGGAAAAAGATAGACAAGGTACTTAGCAATAACTATCGCCATACCGATTTCTAAAGGAGATGCCGTAGGTGTTGCATTCATCATTGAAAATACGGCTAAATTGAATTGTTCCAGCAAAGTAGGCTCCATACATGTCGTACTGATAAGCGATGTTTATGATATATGATACGCAAGTTTTTAAGGGTAAATGAGGGAGTAATAGGGGTAAAGTGTTTTTTTCTTATTTAATTGTGCTTTTTTTAAAGATTTGTCAGTTTTATTCTCAAACTGAGTTAAAGCACTCTTAAAAAGAGTATTTCGCTTATGTTATTACTCTCACATCGTTTTTTTTTCTTATCTTCAATGAGGTATTACTTTATGTGGTTCCAGAAAAATATAGTCCTTAATGCAAGGCCAAGAGGATTTCACTTAATTACACAAACATTGATTCAAGAATTACCGGAACTAAGACAATATAAAATTGGAATTGCTCATTTTTTTATTCAACATACATCGGCTTCATTAACGATTAATGAAAATGCTGATCCAACAGTACGAAATGACTTTGAAAGTTTCTTTAATCAATGTGTCAAAGAGGATGAGGATGACTATCTTCATACTTATGAAGGTAGTGACGATATGCCAGCGCATATTAAAAGTAGCTTACTTGGACAAAGTGTCACTGTTCCTATTAGTCAAGGAGAACTGAATTTAGGGATTTGGCAAGGGATTTATCTTGGTGAACATCGTAATCACGGCGGTAATCGTCGTATTATTGTGACATTACAAGGTGAGTGTGGCTAAGTTTCAAGCAATAAAAAACCCGACAGTTATTTCACCAAATGGGTTGAAACTATCGGGCTCCTCAATATTTGGGGACATCAAAGAAAAGCAGTGGCACTAATTCAGACTACGGGTTAGAAAGAAAGTTCGCTGACTAATGAAAAAAAATAGAATATTTTTTTAGAAAAAGTGGAAATAGAAAGGAAAAATGGGGATTAAGAAAAAAGAAAGCGCTAAAACATATTGATAAATAAGCTGTTTTAGCGCTTTTGGATTAGTTGTAGATGCCTAAATTTTCTTTAGCATAAGCTTCAAAATCTGTGCAACCACCAATGTGTTTCTCATCAATAAAAATTTGTGGCACAGTTTCAACAGGTTTACCAACAGTTTTAGATAAATCAGCTTTTGTAATTCCTTCAGCTTGAATATCGACATAGCGGAAATCGAAATCGTCACGTTTTTCAGACAAAGTTTCAGCCAGTTGTTTTGCACGAACACAATATGGGCAACCTGGGCGACCAAAAATGACAACAAACATACAACACTCCTTATGAGGAAATAAAATTCAGGCATAATAGTTTCTATTGATTGTTACTATGCCTTTTTATGAGGCTAAATAAAAACAGTTATTGCCTTTTAGTGTGATAAATTATATCAATTTGCCGAATAATGAGATAGGACTGCGATACAGCTTTAGCGGAGAAATGATGGAAAAGCCTTCAAATCGAGATATGAAATCACTGTCAGATATGCCCAAACCCATTATCATCATTGAAATAATTGGGATTATTCTCTTAGTGATTGCTTATCTTTATATCAATCAATATATGACCTCCCCGCAGTGGCTAGGAACATATACAGGACAATTGACGCTGGTTGTTTTAGGCGTTATCTGCATGATCCCGCCAGCTATCCATATTGTATGGCGTGCTATTTATCGATTAACTTTTTTAGGGATCGATAATAAATCCACAAATAATAAAAAGAAAAAAGAAAATACCGAAGAATAGCAACCTGTTTTTCCTCAAAATGTATTAGAAACTAAGAAAAACCAAGATGTAAATTGGCTTAATTTTCTTCGTTTTTCTATTTATTTAGTGCCTTCAAGATAGAAAAAAGTGGCAAAATAGCACCAATGCCAAAAGGCACTCTTTTTTTGCGCGTAAAGGTTATTTAAATGAACGCTGTTGTGACTACCGATCTGGATCAGCTAAAATCTTGGCTTGATGAACTACAGATTGCTTATTATGAATGTGACTCTTGTCAGGCGTTGCATTTACCACATCTTCAATATATCAGTGGCATTTTTGATGCTAAAATTGATATTCTTGAGGATGTACTTGTATTTACTGCTATCGCTGAGTTAAAACCGTCAGCAATCGTGCCATTAATGGCCAATTTAAGCCAAATTAATGCAAGCTCTTTATTTATTAAAACATTTCTAGAAATTAGTGATGATAATTTACCAAAATTAGTTTTCTGCCAATCATTTCCGGTTGCAGCAGGCATTTCACTGAATCAATTTGACCTGTTCTTACAAAAAGCAGAAGAGCAATCTGCTGAAGTTGTTAGTGAAATTTTTTAATAACGGTTTCTTGTATGGTGAAAAGCAAGAAAGTGAAAACGAAGAAGATGAAGATGTTGAGATAAATAGCACATCAACTGACTCCTCCTATACTGTACATTAATATTAATCTCCATAACGGTCACAAAATCTTATGCAATGCGCACGATTTAGTGCGGGTGAATGTCATTCTTGTGAGTGGCTTTCTCTTGCTTACCCTGAACAAATCAAGAAAAAACAGCACAGCCTATTAGCATTACTTCCCAATGATTATGCTTTTGATAAATTAGCACCTGTGGAAAGCCAACAGGCGCAGTTTCGTAATAAAGCCAAAATGGTCGTTAGTGGGAGTGTCGAAAAACCTGTTTTAGGCTTAAAAACTAAGGATGGTATCGCTGTCGATTTATGCGAATGTCCACTGTACCCAGCTTCTTTTGCACCCGTGTTTTCTGTTTTAAAAACATTTATTGCAAAAGCAGGGTTAGTACCCTATGACATTGAACGCCGCCGCGGTGAACTCAAGTTTATTTTATTAACAGAGAGTCGAAGCAATAGCACCATGATGTTGCGCTTTGTTTTGCGCTCAGAAAAAAAAACGAGAACAACTTCGTAAAGCACTTCCTTGGTTACAAGAGCAATTGCCTCAATTAGCCGTTATTTCCATTAATATTCAACCTGTACATATGGCTATTTTGGAAGGTGAGCAAGAAATTATTCTGACAGAAAAAACGTTCTTAGATGAATCATTTAACCAAATACCCTTACATATTCGTCCTAGAGGTTTTTTTCAAACTAATCCAGTAGTAGCTTCATCACTTTATGCCACAGCAGGTCGTTGGGTGAGAGAATTAAATATCACACATTTGTGGGATATGTTTTGTGGTTCTGGGGGCTTTGGATTGCATTGTGCGGATAAATCAACCCAATTAACAGGTATTGAAATTAGCCCAGAAGCAATTGAATGTGCTCGTTTATCAGCTCAGGAATTAGGGCTAGAACATGTTGAGTTTCAGGCTTTAGATTCAACAGATTATGCATTAGCGAAAGGAGCAGTTCCTGAATTAGTGCTTGTTAATCCACCAAGGAGAGGTATTGGTGAGGCATTGTGCGATTATCTTAATAAAATGAAACCTCGCTTTATCCTTTATTCAAGTTGTCATGCTCAAACTATGGCAAAAGATATTCAGCAACTTTCACACTATCAAATAGATAGAGTGCAATTGTTTGATATGTTTCCTCATACTTCTCACTATGAAGTGCTGACGTTAATTGGTATTACAAGACAACTAAGATATTTATTACAAAATAGTGATTGAGTGTTAGTATAAATAAGCATTTAACGCTCGATGGATAACATCGGGCGTTTTCTTTTTTATTAGATAGGCATTCTATTTTATGCAGAATTTAAAAGCATTGTTATTAGTGATGGTGTTATTGGGGCCTTTGGGGATCGATCTCTATTTACCGACAATACCAGCGATTGCTCAAGATTTAGGGAGTAGTGTATCCCTTATTCAATCAACTATCGCTTTATTTATTTTAGTCCTCGGTGTAGGGCAACTTATATCAGGGCCTTTAGTGGATAAGTTGGGTCGTAAGCCTATCGCTATCGCTGGGATCCTTATCTATATTTTAGGTTCTGTTATTGCAACGGTTTCGACCGACTCAACATTTTTTATTATTTCGCGATTATTACAAGCTTCGGCAGTATGTTGTACTTCCGTTGTGGCTTTTACCTGTGTGCGTGACTGTTTTAATGGTAATGAAGCTGCTCGCGTTTTTGGTTTTTTAAATGGCACGTTAAATATTATTCCTGCTTTGGCACCGCTATTAGGTGGATTGTTGGCAGAATATTGGGGATGGCGCGCACCTTTCGGGTTCTTAATTTTCTATTCAGTGTTTGTATTGATTTTGATCACCCGCTTTTTACCAGAAACAAAGCCTGAAAATACAGCTCAATCAAAACAAAAGTTAGGTAAAACATACCTTGAGATTTTATGCAGTAAACGCTTTTTGACTTTTGCTTTAGTGAATGCGGGTACAATGGGGATGGCATTAACCTATGTGTCATTTGCCCCAATTGTATTGATGAATGATGCAAAATTATCGGCACTGATTTTTTCTATTGTTTTTGGTGTAAATGGTTTTTGGATCATGTTTGTCAGTTTTTATGCGAATCGTGTTATTCATCGCCTCGGTAGACCTATTTGTTTGATCTTAGGGAGTGGGTTAATGGGATTAGGTTGTGTGAGTTTGTTAGGCAGCTTGTTGCTCATTCCTACCGACATGCAGGATCATTGGCTGATTTATATGCTTCCTGTGGCAAGTGCTTGTGCTGGTCTTGCTTTTATTATGGGGCCGGCGACAAGTTATGCGCTTGAACCTTATTCACAAACGGCTGGTATTGCCTCTGCATTAGTGGGTTTTATTCAAATGGCAGGCGGGGCAGTTTTTGGTTTAACGGCATTAGCTTCACCAGTACAACCTAAATTAGCGTTAGCTATTGTGATGTTAATGGGGAGTTTATTAGCGTTGAATGCTTACCGAGTAAGCCATAAAGAAGCATTAATAGAAAGGCAGGCTACACAAGAATAGAACACGTATTTGTTGTTTATTCTGACATATAAAAACACCCCAAAGTTGGTGTCCAACTTTTGGGGTGCAGTTCAAAAACGGTTGGGGTGTTTTTATATCGATAATTTGGTTTACACGTTTTTAATTACGATGCTCAAACTCTAAGGCTTTTTTTCTCAATCAATCTCATTAATAGTGTCAATATTCCGTTGATACACAGATAAATAATACCCGCAGCAACAAAAACCATGACATCATAACTTTGACCAAAGACTTGTCGGCTATAACCTGTTAACTCAAGTAAAGTGATGGTACTGGCAAGTGAGGTACTTTTGAATATTAAGACTACCTCGTTCGAATATGATGAAAGCGCACGCTTAAATGCATAAGGTAATATCACTCTTGCTGTTTGTATAGGTGACATGCCTAACGCTTGGCAAGACTGCCATTGTCCTGATGGAATAGCTCTTACCGCACCATAAAAAAGTAGAGTTGAATAAGCCGCACTATTTAATGCTAATGTAACCATTGCACAAAACCATGGTGTTGATAGCAATTCCCACATTGTTGGGAAGTTTTTTAACGCAGGGAATTGCCCAGGGCCATAATAGATTAAGAAGAACTGTACTAATAAAGGCGTACCAGTAAATAAGGTAATATAAGCTTTTATTATTTGACTAATAACGGGTGTTTTTAGTGCTAAAACAAACGTCATTAAAACTGAGAGTGTAAATGCAACCAATAGCGCCACAAGCGTTAAAGAAAGGCTAGTTGGTAATCCTGGTAAAATATCTACAATATAATCCCACATTATGAGGCACTCCGTTCAAATCGGGTCGTTCTCATCTCTAACCATTTCAGGATATATTGACTGACCAAGGTAATAGCCAAATAAATCAAGGCAACAATGCTATACCAAGTAAAAGGTTCTTGGGTTCGGTTAGCAATACTTTGCGTTTGTAACATTAAATCATTAACGCTGATTAATGAGACTAATGCTGTATCTTTTAATAACACTAACCACTGATTACCTAAGCCGGGTAAAGCGTGACGCCACATTTGAGGCATGATAAAGCGGAAGAAAATAGTAATACGCCCCATACCTAATGCTTGACCCGCTTCCCATTGTCCTGTTGGTACGGCTTTTAATGCACCACGTAGAGTTTGTGAAGCATAAGAAGCATAAAGAAGTGAAAGGGCGATAACACCGCAATAGAAAGGCAATGATTCAGTATCACCAAAATCAATTTGTAAGGTGAAAGCACCAAGATCAATTCCATCCATTAACATCATGACGCCTTGCAAGGTGCCATAATAGACAAAAAGAACTACCAGCATTTCTGGTAGTCCTCTAATGAGTGTTACCCAGCATGTTCCTAAGAAAGCAAAGGCTTTCCATCTTGCGGATTCCCAAGCTGTAAACAGCATGGCTAGAACTAATCCGATGATAAGAGCAGAAATAGCAAGTGTGACCGTTGTGACGGCCGCACCTGCTAGAGTTGTTATTTCATTCATTTATTAAACTATTATTGTTATTCAAACCATTTTTTATAAATGACATCATAGGTGCCATCAGCTTTTACTTCAGCTAATGCTTTGTTTAATTTATCTTGTAAATCAGCATTGCCTTTTCTTACTGCGATCGCAAGGCCTGTACCAAAGTAGTTAGGATCGGTAACTTTGTCGCCTACAATACCTAATTCAGGGTTCTTTTTCAGCCATTCATTAACAACCGCAGTGTCACCAAAGATAGCTTCGATACGACCATTTTTAAGATCTAATACTGCATTTTGATAGCTGTCATAAGGAACAGTTTTCATCTCTTTGTGTTGTTCATTGATAAATTTCTGATGGGTTGTTCCATTTTGTACACCAATTTGTTTGCCTTTTAAGCTCGCAACATCAGAGATTTTACCTGTTACTGTGATAAATACTGCTGAGTTATCATAGTAAGAATCAGTGAAATCAACTTGCTTTTGACGTTCTGGCGTAATATCAATACCCGCCATTAACGCTTCAAAACGACGGAATTTCAAACTAGGAATTAAACTATCAAATGACTGATTGGTAAAGGTACAATCAGCATTAATCTTTGCACACATTGCATTTGCTAAATCAACATCAAATCCCACAATTTGATTATTCGCATCAATCATTTCAAATGGAGGATACGTTGCTTCAGTTGCAAAACGAATTGTCTCTTTCTCAGCCGCAGTTGCAGAAAGTGTAATACTGGTCAGAAGTGCTGCAAATAATATTTTTTTCATTGTCTGATCCTGATTTAGTGTGACAAGTAATTAGCAAAAGCTTCCGTTTGTGGCGCAGTGAAACGATAGTTATCACCTTGCTCTATAATACGGCCGTTTTCCATATATACAACTTTGCTCGCGGCTTTGCGTGCAATTTCAACTTCGTGGGTTACAATAACTTGTGTAATACCCGTTTCAGAAAGTTCTTTGATAATATCAACAACTTGAGCTGTAATTTCAGGATCTAATGCTGCCGTAGGTTCATCAAATAAGAGAACTTGAGGCTCCATCATTAATGCTCTTGCAATAGCAACACGTTGTTGCTGACCTCCCGATAAATGCAGAGGAAAACGTCCTGCATAATCACTTAAACGTAAACGCTCAAGTAATTTCATTGCTTTTTCTTTGGCTTGCGGTTTTGATAAACCTAATACACGACATGGTGCTTCAATTAAGTTATCTAGAACCGTTAAATGTGGCCATAAATTGTATTGTTGAAATACCATGCCCACATTTTGGCGTAATGAGCGAATTGCTTTTGCGTTAGGCTGCTGGCTAAAGTCAAAATGTAGACCCGCAATTTCTAATTCGCCTGAACGTGGCATTTCTAATAAATTAAGAACTCTCATTAGTGAACTCTTACCTGCACCACTTGGTCCCAACAGAACCATTGTTTCACCAGCAGAGCATTCCAGATTAATATCATAGAGTGCTTGGTGCGAACCGTAGAAACAATTTATGTTTTTTAATTGAATACTCATGCGTTTTTTCTGAATAGTCATTAACTGATGCAAATAATAAAAACGGCAAGAATAATTATGCAACTAAAAACTGCATAATAAAAGTGGTTTTTTTTACGTAAAAAATGGGTAATTTAGCTATTTCTCTTCACTGTTAGGTGAATTTTTATCCAGTTTGTAAGCGTTAGTACTTATTGTTTTAGCCATACCTTTGAAAATAAATAAGTGAGCAGGCATCATGGCAAACCAATAAAGCAATCCACTAAACCCTGCTGGGTGCCACCACGCACGAACATCTATTGAACGAAGATTACCGCTGTCGTGGATCGTGAAAGAGAGTCTACCTAAACCAGGAGCTTTCATTCCAAATAGCAGTGTGAGTTGTTTTTCAGGCTCAAGTTTGATCACTCGCCAACCATCAATCATATCGCCAAGTTCTAATGTTTCTCTAGAAGGCGCCCGTAAGTGACTTTATTTCCAGCGATATCATCCATAATAGCGCGTGTTTTCCATAGCGTATTACCATAAAAATAGCCTTGTTCTCCGCCGATTTGTTGCACTGTATGCCAAAGGGATGCTGCGCTTGCGGGGGTGGATACTGTACAACCTGCATTTTTAGGGTAATAACCATAACCGGGTTTCCAGCGGCTACGAACAGCGGGAGAGTATCCCCAATCTTGGTTATCTAAAGCCGCTGCTTCATCAGCGAGGGTTTCTTTTACTGCATCATCAAATTTAATGAGAGATTGGGGAATAAGTTTACGTAATGGCTCATCGTTGGCTGGGAGATCGAATTTAAGCCCTTGGATCAACTCTTTGGCAATCGAGGTTGGCACAGATGTTATCATACTGATAAAACCTGCCGAAATAAGACTTCCCGGCATCGGTATCGGGATCAGCACGCGTTTTTTACCTGAGATTTTAATAAAGCGTTCAAAAAGGGTTTGATAACTAATATATTCAGGGCCACCCGCATCAAAAATGCGGTGTTGATGAGTGGGATGATGAATAATTTCAGTTAAATAGTGAATTAAATTTTTGAGCGCTATAGGCGAGGATTTAGAACGAACCCAACGTGGAGGGGTAAGAATAGGAAGGTTATAAACCATATCACGCATAATTTCAAAGGCAGCAGAGCCGGGCCCTACAATCATAGAGGTTCGAATTTCAGTGACAGGAATAGTGCTCGTTCTTAACACTTCCCCTGTCAGTTTTCGGGCAATAAGATGAGGTGAATATTGTTGATCCTCATGCTGTAAGGCACTTAAAAAGATAATTTGTTTAACGTTCGTGCCTTCTAATGCTTCTACAACGTTAATTGCCGCTTTACGCTCTTGCTCAACTAAATTATGTGAATCGCCCATGCTATGAACAAGATAATAAACGATATCTGTATCGAGCATGACCTTGCTTAAGGTTTCTGGATCATGCAAATCGACAAAGATACAGCGTGTATTTTTCCAACCTTGAGACATCATCCAGTCAACTCTACGGGCACCCGCTGTGACCTGATGACCTTGTTTTATCAGAGCTGGAATAAGATTTTGACCAATATGTCCACTTGCACCAAGTACTAATACACGCAGTTGATTCATTATTAATCCATTGTAAAAAGAGAACGTTATTGTTCTATTGTTACTGATTTTTCTATGAAGTAAAGAATGCCATCAAGATTGGTGTGATTAAACTTAAAACGAATCCATGCACAATCGCTGCTGGCACGATGGATACACCTCCACTTCTTTGTAAAACCGGTAAGGTAAAGTCCATGGATGTTGAGCCACAAATACCTAATGCGGTATTTCTATAACGATTAACAATGATCGGAATAAGCATGATTGCCGCTAATTCACGCATTAAATCATTGAAAAATGCAGTACTACCAATTACGGGGCCAAATGCATCGGTGAGCACAATACCCGATAATGAATACCAACCATAACCCGATGCAATGGCTAATCCCATTTTCATCGGTAGTCCCAGCAAGTAAGCCGCCAAAGCACCACCAGCAAGTGCGCTAACCCCCATAACGACAGCAATGGTTGTTCCACGACGGTTGATCAGAATTTGTTTTGGGCTCATTCCGCTATTACGTAATTGTAAACCGACTAACCAAAGTAAAAAGATAAGCGCACCTTGGCTGGCATGAGAGGCATAATGGAAAATTGACCAGTTGGTTAAGCCTATAAAAAAACCCACAACAACGACACCACATAATTGCAGTGATTCAAGTACCATTTTTATACGTGAAGGGGGCTTGGATTGTTTATGGGCTGGAACATCCCAAGGATCTTTTTTTATCCAATAGCCATAAAAACAGTAAATTTGCGCCAAATGTACATAAAAAGAAAACACTGGCATAAGAAAGAATCGAGACTAAGTTTTCACCAATATTATCTAGCATGGCTAAACTAACACCCATTAGAAATAGGATCACGTAAACCATCGCGCTGAGCAGGCGGTTTGCCAGATGAAGTAATGGGCGATTGTTTAACTTAATCAAATACCCTACAAAAAGCGGAAGTAGGATAATTAATAATCCTGATAGCATTTCTATTCCTTACTGAGTGCGCTCAAATTATAAAATAAACTAATAACGTAACTTGGATTATAACATTTACTTATGATGTTGTGGATACAGAAATTAAGATAAGCCTAAAATATTTATTAAGGGTCATGAGCCTACCATGTTTCACAATAATAGGCTTTAATTGATTGAAAAGTGAACGAAATGGGTATATATCGAATAGTTGAGTAAATTTTATTACGGCATCTTGACTATGATTAA
>NZ_MIIZ01000078.1:0-299 GCF_001743005.1 Shigella sp. FC1967
AATATGTTATTTGATAATGACATAAATACAGTTTATATTTTAGCCTCGAATGATGATATTAAAAAAGATCTCTCAAAACTGGGTAGTGAATATAATAAAAAAGATTTTGAAACGGAAGGGTTTAAATATTTTAGAGAGGGTTCAGATTCAGATGATATAAAATCTAGCCTCATTAGGAAGTGGGATTTCAGTAAGGTTAAAATATGTTATTTGATAATGACATAAATACAGTTTATATTTTAGCCTCGAATGATGATATTAAAAAAGATCTCTCAAAACTGGGTAGTGAATATAATAAA
>NZ_MIIZ01000079.1:0-299 GCF_001743005.1 Shigella sp. FC1967
ACTAAAGAGCACACCCGCAAACGGCAACGAGCGATAACCTGATAATAGTGGAGCCAAGTTATTGGCGAGTTTTTCACATCCTTCATACTGCAAAAAGCGAGCTAAAGCCAGTAAATAGGTCTGTGTTTGATTATGTAAGACTGCTTGTGTACCTTGTTCCACTAATGCAGGTAAAAGCGTTTTTAAGTCATTGGAAAGCGTTTCAGCCGTCGCCTTGAAAGGAGCTGAATAAAGCACGGTGGGCGTTTCATCTGTGGTTATTTCGCCGTTATTACTGACGTTCCAAAGCCAAATGGGGG
>NZ_MIIZ01000080.1:0-299 GCF_001743005.1 Shigella sp. FC1967
TTAGGTATAACGGGCAGAATAACGGGTGAAATAATGGGTAGAATCATAGTTTTACTAACTTGCACCCCATGATACTTTCAGTATCAATGCCACTCATTTTCTGGACGAAAATGAATGACATAAGGCTCCGCCCTCTGGCTATTTTCTTCGGCTGGACGCCTGAGAAAAAAAACCATTCACCCCAAGCCCGTCAAACTCACTGCGTTCGTCTGACCACCCCCCTTTTTTTCGCCCCCTGTATTTGGTCGCTCAAAAAATGTGGTGGTCAGACGCTTCGCTTGACGGGGGGCTTTGCCCCC
>NZ_MIIZ01000081.1:0-299 GCF_001743005.1 Shigella sp. FC1967
TAGCCATCGAAGTCCGCAAAAAAACGCACTTATGTGAACCGTGACGCCGTTGAAAAAAGCGCAAGCGGATGAGCAAGCTCAGCGTGAAGCGGAAGAAAAAGGCGCATCGCGAAGCAGAAGAAAAAGCCCAGCGCGAAGCACAAGAGAAAGCACAGCGCGAAGCTGAAGAAAAAGCAAAACGTGAAGCTGAAAAGGCAAAGAAAGACGCCGAAGAAAAAAGCGAAACGTGAAGCTGAAGAAGCAAAACGTGAAGCAGCGGAATTAGCTAAGCGCGAAGCAGCGGAAAAAGATAAAGTGAA
>NZ_MIIZ01000082.1:0-299 GCF_001743005.1 Shigella sp. FC1967
CTAAAATTGATTCATACAATCCCTTTTATGTTAAACGGGCGAGTTAGTTAGCAAAAACCGCCCGTTCATCCCCATTAAAGCCCCTCGAAACGATTTTAAGACACGATCACCCTATAAAAACACCCAAATCTACGCTGAAAGTTTAGAACGGTTTTGCGGGCTTCTGAGTGCGTTTTTTAACATCGTGCAAACTGACAAGTAAAACGATGCGAAATCGCTGAAAGTCACAAACTTGTTTTGTGGCAAGAAGCGATTTGACCAACCGAGTAAAACGAGGGCGGTAGGCTTTTTGTTTTTAT
>NZ_MIIZ01000083.1:0-298 GCF_001743005.1 Shigella sp. FC1967
CGAGGATGATGGTGCACTTAACATTTTTGTCATATTTATTGAAATTATTTATCAAAGAGTGTCCACTATCTCATTAACAGATAAGCAATTTGTTTAGAATAACCGAAGTCGTTATTTTTCACTGTAAATGCCTTATTATGCAATGTTACTGTTAAATAATTTGTTTTTTTAAAGGTGAGTTGCGTAAGAGTGAGTATCTCGAGGATGATGGTGCACTTAACATTTTTGTCATATTTATTGAAATTATTTATCAAAGAGTGTCCACTATCTCATTAACAGATAAGCAATTTGTTTAGAA
>NZ_MIIZ01000084.1:0-298 GCF_001743005.1 Shigella sp. FC1967
AACGAGCCAGGATTTTTCTACAAGGGAGACCCGGTTCAATACCATAAAGGGATGAGACTGGGCAAAGCCGTCCTGGACATCATGACCGACGGAAAACTTTCACATGTGAAAGTTCCTGTACGACAAGACGGAGAGTAATAGCGTGGAATTTGATTACGACAAGTCAGTATCAAACGCACATCTTGAGGCCGCAGGCTGGGGTATGGATGCCTTTAACCACTCCAACCCATTTGAGAGTCATGTCATCTATGTGCGTGACTACCGCAACGATCACATCCGCCTGTTCACCATCAAGCAG
>NZ_MIIZ01000085.1:0-297 GCF_001743005.1 Shigella sp. FC1967
CATTGATAAAAAAGTACTCTTTCTAATTATGGTTATCATACAGACTCATTAAGTGATTTTTTTTCAAGAAGTGAAGCAATCTATTGTTGTTGGTAAAAAATGATTATTTAGATGTTTTGAAAGATATTTTCTCTCGTTATATGGATTATGTAAGAGATTTAAGTAAAAGATGTTTAAATTCAATAAATGACTCATCACCATTGATAAAAAAGTACTCTTTCTAATTATGGTTATCATACAGACTCATTAAGTGATTTTTTTTCAAGAAGTGAAGCAATCTATTGTTGTTGGTAAAAA
>NZ_MIIZ01000086.1:0-297 GCF_001743005.1 Shigella sp. FC1967
CGCGCATACCCAGTCTTCTCGGCCCACAGTCTCCATCGTGTTTTGTACGGAGACCTATTGAGCAGGATAGCGGCGTCAGTGGCTGTTACACCTTGACGCGCCAATCAAGCCAATCTTCCTCGCGTTGCGATAGGTTGACTATTTTCATGGACCTCTCTCCAGTGGTTAGGAGGGAGATCTCCCCCCAGCGGGGGAGTCCCCCCCCGTTGGGGTTAGTAGTAACTGCCTTCCGCGCCCTCCTCTTCCATAACAGGGATCATGTCCTCGTCACTCAAAGGCGGCATTTCTTCGGCACCA
>NZ_MIIZ01000087.1:0-297 GCF_001743005.1 Shigella sp. FC1967
ATGCTTGAACCGGGACGACCGTCGCCCGGACAACCTAGCCTTCTCCGTTCCCCCATCGCAGTTACCACCAGTACGGGAATATTAACCCGTTTCCCATCGACTACGCTTTTCAGCCTCGCCTTAGGGGTCGACTCACCTGCCCCGATTAACGTTGGACAGGAACCCTTGGTCTTCCGGCGTGCGGGTTTTTCACCCGCTATTATCGTTACTTATGTCAGCATTCGCACTTCTGATACCTCCAGCATACCTCACAGTACACCTTCGCAGGCTTACAGAACGCTCCCCTACCCAACAACA
>NZ_MIIZ01000088.1:0-11100 GCF_001743005.1 Shigella sp. FC1967
AATTTACAGCTCTCTTCATCTCTTATTCTTTATTATTGACAATAGTTAAAAAATATTTATTTATTCGTTTGTGTCATAAGCGCTAAAACGGTTTATTTGCTATTGAATATTCTCTAGAATAACTTATTCCATTTTATTCTTTGAACTAAGCTTATTTTCTGATTTTCAGCTCAGTTAATGCTGAATAATGCTGTTGATAAAAGGTAATTCCCACTTATGACGTATGCATTGGAGTTAACGGAGTTAACGAAAACTTATCACAATGGTGTAAAAGCACTAAAAGGAATTAATCTCACCGTTGAGGCTGGCGATTTTTATGCTTTATTAGGACCTAATGGCGCAGGCAAATCGACCACAATTGGTATTATTAGCTCTTTGGTTAATAAGAGTAGCGGTAAAGTTAAAGTGTTTGGTTATGACACCGATACCGATATGGTTAATGCAAAACGTCAATTAGGATTAGTACCACAAGAATTCAATTTCAACCCTTTTGAAACCGTTTTACAAATTGTTCTCAATCAAGCGGGTTATTATGGTGTCCCACGTAAATTAGCGTTAGAACGTGCTGAAACTTATTTGACCCAGCTTGATTTATGGGAAAAACGTGACGACAGAGCGCGTTTTTTATCTGGGGGGATGAAGCGCCGTTTAATGATTGCGCGTGCATTAATGCACCAACCTAAATTACTTATTCTTGATGAACCTACCGCGGGTGTTGATATTGAATTACGTCGCTCTATGTGGACGTTTTTAAAACAATTAAATGCTGAAGGCACGACGATTATTCTCACCACACACTATTTAGAAGAAGCCGAAATGCTGTGTCGGAATATTGGTATTATTCAACGTGGTGAGTTGGTTGAAAATACCAGTATGAAGGGGCTATTAAGTAAATTAGAGTCTGAAACCTTTATTTTAGATTTAGCGTCAAAAAGCCCACTACCTGAGTTACAAAATTATCAATATCGTTTGGTTGATACATCAACATTAGAAGTTGATGTTAAAAGAGAGCAAGGACTAAACAGTGTATTTGCTCAACTAAATGCGCAAGGTATTCAAGTCTTAAGTATGCGTAATAAAGCTAACCGTCTTGAGGAGTTATTTGTGCACTTAGTTAATGAAGATCATACAGAAGTAGAAGGAGAGAGGGAATGATTCAGTTGTATTGGGTAGCCCTCAAGACGATTTGGATTAAAGAAGTGACCCGTTTTGGGCGTATTTGGGTACAAACTTTAATTCCTCCCGTTATTACGATGTCGCTCTATTTTGTTATTTTCGGTAATTTAATTGGTAAGCGTATTGGGGATATGGGAGGCGTTGATTATATGCAGTTTATTGTCCCCGGTCTGATTATGATGGCGGTGATCACAAACTCATATGCTAATGTCTCATCTTCATTTTTTGGTGCTAAATTCCAACGTAGTATTGAAGAATTATTAGTATCGCCAGTACCGACCCATGTTGTTATCGCGGGTTTTGTCGGTGGGGGTGTAGCGCGTGGTATTTGTGTTGGAATATTGGTCACACTGGTTTCGCTATTTTTTGTACCACTAGAGATACACTCTTGGACAATGGTGGTGGTGACATTATTGATGACCTCAATTGTGTTTTCTCTCGCTGGATTATTAAATGCGATTTTTGCGAAAACCTTTGATGATATCAGCATCATCCCGACGTTTGTTCTAACGCCATTAACCTATTTAGGGGGCGTGTTCTATTCACTGTCACTCTTACCTGAATTTTGGCAAGGCGTGTCTAAGTTAAACCCTATTGTGTATATGATCAGCGGTTTCCGTTACGGTTTTCTGGGTATTACGGATGTCTCTTTAACAGTGACGATTAGTGTTCTGTGTCTTTTCATTGCGGTGTTTTATGTTATTGCATGGTATTTAATTGAGAAAGGTCGCGGTTTAAGAAGCTAATCAAAAAAACAAAAGAGAAAGAGATAAAAAGTTGAAATCGGTATCTTAATTAGAGATACGATTTTTTTAACTGTTTTTTCAGCACAAATGTTAATTTTTCTTTAAATTTACGCTTGGGTATTAACAAAGTCAATTTTCTTGTTTAGTATACTAAACACTTTGGCAGGGGATAAAAAGGAAATGTAATGACAACGGCAAGCCAAACAGGTAAAGCACCTAAGGCAATCTCTCGTAATAAACTTTTATGTATTGCAGGTATGGGCTGGACTTTTGATGCAATGGATGTGGGATTACTTGCATTCTTACTCTCGGCATTAAAAGAGGATTGGGGGTTGACGGCATCACAATTGGGTTGGATTGGCAGTATAAATTCAATTGGTATGGCTGTTGGCGCATTTGTGTTTGGTATTATGGCGGATAGAAAAGGGCGTAAACCCGTCTTTATTTTTACATTGTTGCTGTTTAGCTTAGGTTGTGGGTTAACGGCATTAGCAAGCTCTTTGATGGTGGTACTTGTTTTACGCTTTTTTATTGGAATGGGATTAGGTGGCGAATTACCTGTTGCGTCGACCCTTGTCAGTGAAAGTGTTGAAACCCATGAACGAGGCCGTATAGTTGTTTTATTAGAGAGTTTTTGGGCTGTCGGCTGGTTAATTGCTGCGTTAATTGCTTATTTTATTATTCCTGATTATGGCTGGCGTATGGCTATGCTATTAAGTGCATTACCTGCAGTATATGCTCTCTATTTACGTTCAAAACTACCTGAACCCACTTCATCGCATATTTTACAGAAAAAAACACGTTTATCGATCCGCCAATCAATGGCATTAATATGGTCTCCACAATACCGTCGCTCAACACTAATGTTGTGGATCTTATGGTTCTGTGTTGTTTTCTCTTATTACGGTATTTTCTTATGGTTGCCAAGTGTCGCTATGTTAAAAGGCTTTAGCTTAATTAAAAGCTTTCAATATGTGCTTATCATGACATTAGCCCAGTTGCCTGGCTATTTTACAGCCGCGTGGTTAATTGAACGGTATGGTCGAAAATTTGTTCTCGTCACTTATTTAGCGGGTACAGCTATTAGTGCTTATTATTTCAGTGTGGCTGATTCTACCGCAACATTACTTATTTTCGGTATGTTGTTATCGTTCTTTAATTTGGGGGCTTGGGGAGCTTTATATGCTTATACGCCAGAACAATACCCCGATGGAATTCGGACAACGGGTGCTGGAACAGCAACCGCAATAGGGCGTATTGGTGGAATATTAGGGCCGTTAATGGTGGGATATTTGGTTCAATATCAATTTGAAATAAGTTCAATATTTCTGATTTTCAGTTTTTCGATTGTGATTGGAATATTAGCGGTGATGTTATTGGGGCAAGAAACAAAAAATAAGCCACTTAACTCAATTTAGTCATACTTTGTGCGACTAAAAAATATAGAAATACGCTTTCTTGTAATATGATAGCAGTTAAGATTTTTATGAGAAAAAGGAGATCACGATGTCTCATTATGACGAAATGGTTAAACAGGTTGATGATGCTATTGCTACAACCAGTATTCAAACCATGAATGAACTTTTAGTGGAGTTAGGTAAAGATAAAACGATTGAATTTCCACTGCGTTATGAGCAGCAAGAGCGTTTACGCACGGCTATTTTCCATCACGGTGAAAAAAATCGTTAATCGGATTGTTGCTAAGAACTAAGAACTAAGAACTAAAAAAGCGTTTGAGCCATATCGATAAACTGATACAAACGCTTTTTTCTTTTTTACTGTATCAAATTGAATTAAAACGTCTTTCGACCTTCTAGTACGGCGATCCTATTTTCAATGGAAGGATGTGTTGAGAAAAACGAATCTCCTTTATTAAAAATAAATGCCGC
Organism: Shigella sp. FC1967; assembly: GCF_001743005.1. Classification (NCBI taxonomy): domain Bacteria; kingdom Pseudomonadati; phylum Pseudomonadota; class Gammaproteobacteria; order Enterobacterales; family Enterobacteriaceae; genus Shigella; species Shigella sp. FC1967. The sequence continues at coordinate 3,812 of NZ_MIIZ01000088.1, forward strand.
TTTACGATAAGCACGTCCTGTTGAACCATCTTCAAAATTTTCAGTGTCATGTTGTGCTGAAATTTTCTTTAATGCATTAATCATCGCTTGATTATCTTGAGTTAAATCAACCGCAGCAGCATCTGCCATATATTCACGGGTGCGGGATAAATAGAAATAGAGCACCTGTGTAATGATTGGCAAAACTAAGTTGAGAATAATTAAAATGAGTCGCGCTTTGCTTGCTGCATCATTACTTTTACCGCTACGGTTGCCTGAGGCAATATATAAACGACTCCCAAAGATATTTGTTACCGTCAGAATAACGTTCGCTAATATGCCAACATATAAGGTCAGTCGTGAATCACCATGAATAATATGTCCTGTTTCATGCGCTAATACAGCTTGTACTTCTTGGCGATTCAGGCGATGTAATAAGCCTGTTGTTACACCAATAAAGGCATTTTTCTCAGACCAACCCGCGGCAAAGGCATTCGCTTCTGGTGTATCAAGCAGATAGAGTTTAGGAATATAGCCGAGTGTTGCACTTAAGCTAAGCTCTTCAACAATATTAAGGAGTTGGCGTTCTTGTGCATTTAAGGTGTCGTTTGGGCTAATTAATCGCGCATTCATGCCCGTTAGCATGATTTTATGCCCTTTAAAATGAATAAAGATAAGCAATAAAATGGAGATAGCGAGAATAATTAATGAAGCAATGGGAAGCGATTGGAACGTCAGAAATGCCCACATATTCTCGGTAAGATCTAAATAAGGATTTGCTCCGATAGCCGTATCCACCAGCAAACCGATCATAAGCATTAAGAGTAAATAAGTTGCTATAACAAAACGAGTTCGAATAGCATTTTTTCGTAGAACATTTCTGAAATCCATTAGTGACTCCAAACAGCACCGTTAAGTGCTGTTTTTATCAATCTAAAAGTAATAAATATTTTGTATCACTATAAAATTAATCAAAATTAATGCGGCGCGCTTCTTCTGTTTTAATCGTTCCTTCATCAAGACGCCAGTACTCTTTATCAATAACGAGGCTTGGGAAGATCTTGACGATAAATACTGCAGGAATAGAGGCGATAAAAGCACGGTATTGCTCTAAAGTTCGATTGTAACCGCGTTTTGCAAAAGAGAGTTTATTTTCTGTCGAAACAATCTCTTCTTGTAAATTTGCCATAATAGTGTCGGATTTTAATTCAGGGTAATTTTCAACCGCAACATTAATGGCACCACTTGAGACAATTTTAGATAACTCATCTTCAGCCGCTTTGGCTTCTTTGGCATTTGTACTCTGAGTTTGTGTTCTTAATTCAGTGATTTTAGTAAAGACTTCAGACTCATGGCTGAGATATTTTTTAACGGTGGCTAATAGACTATCAAACACTTTTCCACGACGATCTAATTGCACTGAAATTTCAGTTTCACTTGAGATAACCGCTTCACGCATAGAGATAATACGGTTGTAATAATAAAAAATAAGACCTAGTAACGCGATGGTAATAATTAATCCAGTCATGCGAAGCGCTCTCTTTTATAATAGTAAACAGGGGATTATGCGAAATCATTAATGCTAATTTTGCCTATTATTGATAAAGATAGCCAGATGATTATTTCATCAAAGATAAAAAAGAGTATTGATAAAGTAAAAATCAATCATATTGGATGAGATAAAAAAATACCCCGAATAAATTCGGGGGCAAAATTAAAGGTAATGTTAAGGTAAACAAAAAATATCAAGTGGAATATAATCAATGGATCTGAGTTAAATAGGCGTATTAGCGTGGCTATTTAACTCAGAGGAATAACATGCTTAAAACCAAGGTGCTTGTGCCATTACATTGCCATAGAACAACATTCTGCCTGTGATTTCGCCACTAAAAAGCATCAAAATAGCGAGAATAGAGAGCGCGGTTTTGCTAAATGAAGCACTATGAGACAGCGTAATAATACAAATACCTATCATCAGACTCGCAATAACTTGCCACCATAATAATAGACTTGCTACATCGGCATTGGGTACTTGTGCTCTTATCACTAATCCTACAAGTACCAATAATACGCCGATTAACGTTCCTATCTTTAATGAATTGCTAATGGTTTTACCTTGTAAACGTAACCAAGGGATCATCGATCCAAAACCAAGTAACAACGCGGTACCAATAAAGCTAATTTGTGTTGCGGGTGTATGCCAAAGTGGGTGAGCCTGCATTTGATAATAGATTTGTGCTGTAACCAAAATAACGGGTAAACCAATCACACCACAAAATAACCCAATCAAACTATTACGGCGAATAGCATGAGGCTGTATCCAACTCGCTAATGCCCATAATGAAACCAACCCATTAAGCATAACGAAGGCAATTGCCTCACGGCTTAACCAAGAGTGAGCAAGACCTAATACAGAACGATAAGCACCAAGCGGATCACCTAAGTGCCCCATTGACATTGATGATCCTACAACTTCAATTAGCCAAATCAATGCAATGGTCGTTCTTAATGCTTTGGTATTTAGTATTGCAACTTTTTGAGTCTGGTTTTGCCATTGATACAGTGAAAAAGCTAATATCGCACCAATACCCCATTGACTCATTACTGTAAACAGGACTAGTGGCAATTGATAATCATGCATAATTAATCCTCCATACCAATAATGACAATATTAGGATGACTGATGGTGTGATCAGGAACGCCATAGCGTTTTTCTAATAAAGCCCAATTTGTCGTATGTTTTTTACGTAAATCTTCAATTTCACCAAATTCGATAGCACTTGTAGGGCAAGATTCTACGCAACGTGGTTTCAAGCCTTCATCTAGTCTATCAGCACACATGTTGCATTTGCTGGTTTTGCCTTCAACGGGATCATAAACAGGCGCATTATAAGGGCAAGCCATAATACACATTTGGCAACCAATACATTTGTCATGATCTTGTACGACAATACCATCCTCACGTTTGGTATAAGTATCAGCAGGGCAGACTTTCAGGCATTGTGGATCATCACAATGGTTACAAGACATGGTAATAAAAGCTTGTGCATTAGGTTGATCTTCATTAAATTCACGAACACGACGCCATAGCACACCAGGTGGTGTGACATTTTCAGATTTACATGCCATCGAGCAGGTGCGGCAACCATAGCAATCTTTGGTGTTTATCAGAAAACCATACTGTTTTTTCGCCATGATCATGCCTCCCGTCTTACGTTAACTAAGGTACTATTACAGCAATGACCATTGCCTAAAGGCTCTACGTGATCGTTGGTAACATGGCTACTGCTTCCACCTTGTTGCTCCCACCAACCGTTATCTAATGACACAACACCTTGCTTAATATGAGTGGTTACAACCGCAATAGCGCGGTGTTCACCGCGATCATTAAATGCGATAGCCCATTCACCATCTTTAATACCTCGAGCTAAGGCATCATTAGGATGGATAAGAATATTGGGTTGATTGCGCTGCACTTCTAAGATCCACTCATTCATACCGTGACTCGAGTGAACACTACGGGCAAGTTTGCGCTGTACCGCCATAAGAGGATACTTTTTGGCGAGTTCAGGTGAGCCTTTTGCGGATTCTTTTACTGGATAATAGGTGACAATCGGTGAGAAATTTTTGCTTTGCCACTCTTCAATAAAGAAGTGTGCTTTTTTCGTTGAAGTACGGAAGATACCATCTTTAAATGGGATCCAATCACCTTCAACTGGACGCACTGGGCCTTTTTCAAGCATTGCACGAGTAATTCCAGATCCCTTGAGGCAAGCATCAATGTAGTGTTCTATGGGTTGATTAAAGACGTCACCAAAGCCAAAACGCTCAGCAAGACGAGCAAAGATCCAATAATCAGGTTTTGCTTCTCCTGGTGGTTCAACGGCTTTTTCCATCAATTGTACATATTGACTACGAACACCCGCCATTAAGCTGGTATCTTCAAAAATAGTGGTAACAGGAAGCACAAGGTCAGCATAAAGTGCTGTAGATGACATCAAGTTATCAGCGACAACAACAAAAGGAACTTTTTTCAGTGCGTTACGCACCATATTTGTATTAGGAAGTTGCGTCATCACCCCCATTGTCATGATCCACCAAAAGTTAATTGGATGGGGTCTTTCATTGACAATCCAATCCCCCACTTTTGCAACAGGGATAGGCTTGATAGGTTTGGCATTAGGCGCTGGTGGAATAATCGGGCTAAATTTTGCCATTTGACGAGCACCACCTGCGTCACAAATACCTGCGCCTTTTTTTACCAATATTGCCAGTTTAATAAGGCTAGATAAAATTGGCTGGCTGCGACATAAGCACCGAACTCTGTCCGTTGAGCGCCTGACATATTTTGCACAATCATAGCGGGTTTGGTTGTGGCATAATCGCGAGCCAAACGAATGATCGTTTCGTTAGGAATATCTGTTTCTTGACTGGTCTTTTCGACAGTCCAAGGCTGTGCTTGCTGATAAATTTGTTCAAAGACAGTGACATAATCTGCATTAGCAGGTAGTTCATCATGAGTTAACGCAGGAACAATATTCGGTTTCTCATGGTGAACAAGTTGCTGGCTTAAGGTATCAAAAACCAGATAGCTATCTTGATCATCATCAGATTGACGTAATAGCTTTTGTTGTGAGTTTACAAGATAAACGGCACCTGTATGTGCTCGTAAAAAAGGCTTATCAGTGAGATTTTCTTCAATGATAATTTTGATCATACCTAATGCAAGCGCAGTATCTGTACCGGGTACAATAGGGATCCACTCATCTGCTTTAGCCGCAGTTTCATTAAAACGAGGATCAATTACCACCATTCTGGCGCCATTTCGGCGAGCTTGGTTGTAATTTTTAAAATAGGCTTGCATAGTGACTGCTGGGTTATTACCCCAACAAAGAATATAGCGACTATCTTTTACTGTATCGCGAGTATCCGCATAGCGTAGACCCACCATTGGGATCATCGCCGCTGTTACAGCGGAACAGCATAAAGAGCCAGCTTGTTTTGTTGAGCCTCCTAAATAATCGAAAAACGCTTTACCCATATCATTTTTAATCGAGTCCATATTACCCGCATGAGTGGAGATAAATAACCCCTCATTACCAAATTTATCAATGGTTTCTCTGATGTTTTTTTCGATAAGATCAAGCGCTTCATCCCAGCTGATTGGTTTGAATTCAGCTTTTCCTTTTTCGCCAACCCGTAATAAAGGTGTGGTGAGACGATCTTTATGGTATACCCACTTGGTTCGACTCATTCCACGCAAACAGCATTTTACATTAAAGCCTTCAGAGGCTTCGACTTTGATCAATTTCCCCTGATGTGTAAAAGCTGTTAGGTTACAGTGCAAACATTCCATCGCACAGGTTGAACGAAACGTTTTATATTCGGATAATTTTATCCGTGGTTTCTGGTTAAATATGGGGTTATTTTCATTAACTAGACTGAACGCGTTAGGAGAAAGTGCAGCCACGCCAATGGCGCCCATTCCTTTTAACAATGTTCTTCTATTTAATTCCCATTTGTTATCTTTAGACATAGACATTCTCACGCACAAGAAAGGTTAACTATATATAAACCCAATTCATATATAGTTAACATTGAGTTAGATCATCTAAAAATAGACAAAGAAAATAATCGATAGAAAATGATTAAAAAAGCCCCATTTAAAATAAGGTTTTAGTGAAATAATCTAGTAAAGATGACAAAAAAAGAATAATGGGATATCGTCATAAAACAAAGTAAGTAACGGATAGGTGTGGGAAAAATAAATGCAGAATTCTCAAGGAGTTAACTCGGTTGATATCGCTATTACCATTCTGGAATTTATTGCTTCGAATGGAGGTATTGCCCGATCGTCAGATATTGCAAAAGCCTGTTCGCTTTCAAAAAGTCGCTTACATAAGTATTTAGTCTCACTTTGTCGCTCAGAAATGTTATATCAAGAGAGTGAAGGGAGTCAGTATTGCTTAGGGAGTAAAATTCTTTTTTTAGCGCAGGCGACACCAAAACCGCAATCCATGATAGATGAAATTAATCAACTATTATGTGAGTTTAGAGATGAACATAATATGTCTACGGGATTGGTGATATCACAAGGTAATCAACTGTTTTTAACGCGTTACAACCGTAGCTTTAAACATGTTGATATCGATTTTTTGCCGGATACGCCTGTGCCTCATAAAGTCAGTGCTGCGGGGGCTATTTTTGCTACCTTCAGTGATTTAATAATTGAAGCAGATTTATCACAAAAGCAGAAGGATACCATTCGCCAACAAGGTTTTGCTATTCGCCATGAACCGGCTGAGGGAATTCCTGGCGCACAATCTATTTCATGTCCTGTACTGAATAAAAAAGGGGAAATGGTGGCGGCAGTATTGACGATGGGATTTATTGAACCAGAAAGACAAATGCAGTTAGGCAATGCATTGAAAGCAAAAATGGCGCATTTTTCCCGTTAATGGTTAAAGAACTTATTTAGGCACTTTTGCAGGAAAAGCAATGTGCCTAACATCGTGTATTGATTAATCAAATAGTCCTTTTGCCAGAATGTCGCCTTCTTGAGATATACCGGGTAACACAAAGTCATATCCACCACCAAAAGGTTTGATATAACGCTCTGGATTTTTACCTTCAGCTCGTCGCATATGAGTGTCAAATAGCACTCTCTAAAAGGATTAAATTTGACTTTGAGCACTCCAAAACTGTTTGGAGTGTGTCAGCGCCACAGCAGAAACTCGCTCTTCATTTGGTGGCAGGAAAAATGCAGGAGTCACTTTTAGCTCTTGTGCAATATGAAAGAGCATATCAACATCAATCTTACATAGCCCATTCTCATAACGTGAAAATTGTTGTTGGCTAATACCGACTCGTTCAGCGACAACCTTTGCTGACAAGCGAAGTTGCTGGCGTTGTTTACGAATTTTATGCCCAATAATTTGAGAGATGGGATAAATCTTTGACATTAGTGACCTCATTCTTCCTATCAACCACCAATAATATCCAATACATTGAATATCAAGTTTCCGTGATGGATCTTCAAAATAAACAAGCACTCCGACTTGAATGAGTAAAATCCATACTACTGTGTTATCGGTTAATTGGATGAATTATTTATACCTATCATGTTATAAGATGATATTTAATTTTCATTAAACTATTTTGATATCCTTCTTTTTCCTAGCAGGATAGTCGAGATTTTTTTGATAAACAGTGCTATATATTGCCTAAACACTATTTTGTTTGCTATTTATGCTCGCATTTGTGATTAATAAAGAGTAAATAATGAAGTCATAACAAAAAAGATAAATCCT
>NZ_MIIZ01000089.1:0-297 GCF_001743005.1 Shigella sp. FC1967
TGTAATTCCAATATGCCCTTGTGTCGGATATTGATTGCCGCATTGATATCTCGGTCATGTTCAAACTCCACATTCAGGGCATTGCCAGATACGCTTATGTAGTGGCATTTCTGACATTTTATGACCGCAGCAATGACAGGTTTTCGAACTGGCAAACCATTGATCCAGTTTTACCAGATGGATGCCTTTTTCTGCGGCTTTATATTCCAGCTTTGTGATAAAACCATGCCAGCCTGCATCACCGATAGCGCGAGCCAGACAGTGGTTTTTCATCATATTCGCCGATTTCAGTGTCTC
>NZ_MIIZ01000090.1:0-295 GCF_001743005.1 Shigella sp. FC1967
AAAAAGTAACGAGTTGAAATTAATAACTGAGTCTTATCGAAGGCACTCACGAGAAAGACTCAGTATCTATTAGATAAAAGTTAGCCCATTTCTGCTTTCAGTAAAATGACCTGCTGGTTCACTTCACTCATGTCCCTGTTATGCAGACAACAACCGAAGTCGATACAAAGGCAGATGAGAATAAAACGGCGAGCTAAAAAAGTAACGAGTTGAAATTAATAACTGAGTCTTATCGAAGGCACTCACGAGAAAGACTCAGTATCTATTAGATAAAAGTTAGCCCATTTCTGCTTTC
>NZ_MIIZ01000091.1:0-295 GCF_001743005.1 Shigella sp. FC1967
CAGCTTTGTGATAAAACCATGCCAGCCTGCATCACCGATAGCGCGAGCCAGACAGTGGTTTTTTCATCATATTCGCCGATTTCAGTGTCTCTACAATTATCGCTTGGTTTTCGTCAACAATTGCACGAGAGAGTTTGTGTTGAAAATCAGCACGGGCATTGGCTACCCGTTCGTGTACACCTGCAAGCTGTATTCGGGGCTTTACGGCGATTAGCACTCCCTTTTTTGCTTGCGAGATAAGGCTTTTTTGTTTTCGACGTAGGTGACGGCTGGCATTGATAAGGTGGCGCGGATT
>NZ_MIIZ01000092.1:0-295 GCF_001743005.1 Shigella sp. FC1967
GAAGACAACCCCACGCCCACAGCGCAACTTCAACCCCCGTACAAACGGGGCAGACTGTTGTCGCGGCTGCGGCAGAAAAGGCATCATTCTTCAACCCCCGTACAAGCGGGGCGGACTCGATGAGAAAGCAGCCAGTCCAGCAGCTCATCCTTTAACCCCAGCGAAAACAGGGCAGACTAAAGATTAAACCTATGGGAGCGCTGCACGATACTTTAACCCCCGCTGGTGCGGGGGCGGACTCAGCCATTACCTCCCCCGTGAAGGCAATTATCCTTTAACCCCCGCTCACGCGGGG
>NZ_MIIZ01000093.1:0-295 GCF_001743005.1 Shigella sp. FC1967
AAAACTGGATCAATGGTTTGCCAGTTCGAAAACCTGTCATTGCTGCGGTCATAAAAATGTCAGAAATGCCACTACATAAGCGTATCTGGCAATGCCCTAAATGTGGAGTTGAACATGACCGAGATATCAATGCGGCAATCAATATCCGACACAAGGGCATATTGGAATTACACGCGGCGGGACGCGTCGTTTCAGCCCCATGGAGACCCGCGTAAATCCGTCGTACAGAGGGTTGCGGTCTGAGAAGTGGGAAGCCTCGCCGTTTACGGCGGGGAGCAGTCACTACGGATCCTTA
>NZ_MIIZ01000094.1:0-295 GCF_001743005.1 Shigella sp. FC1967
AAGTTTTGCCGCAGCGGAGTCAAATGCATCACGCAGTTGAGCGAGCATCTGTCCGTCAAATAGCTTACGTCGATACTTTGTCGTAAAGATCAGAGGCACGACCAGTTTACTGACACGGTGCCGATTTCAGAGGGAACCCGCCTGTAAATCATTATGATTACTCAATTGATATATTGCCCTAACATGTTAAAATAAAAACATTATATCAATGAGCGCTGATGATGTTAAGAGCAACAAAAGTACGCATCTACCCTACACCAGAACAGGCTGAATATCTCAACGCTCAGTTCGGTGC
>NZ_MIIZ01000095.1:0-294 GCF_001743005.1 Shigella sp. FC1967
ATTTAGCCTTGGAGGATGGTCCCCCCCATATTCAGACAGGATAACACGTGTCCCGCCCTACTCGTCGAGTTCACAATAACAGCATCTTCGGATACGGGGGCTATCACCCTTTACTGCCGGACTTTCCAGACCGTTCTCCTGATGCTGCTATTGATTAAGACTCTGGGCTGCTCCCCGTTCGCTCGCCGCTACTAGGGGGAATCTCGGTTGATTTCTTTTCCTCGGGGGTACTGAGATGTTTCAGTTCTCCCGGTTCGCCTCATTAACCTATGTATTCAGTTAATGATAATATCC
>NZ_MIIZ01000096.1:0-294 GCF_001743005.1 Shigella sp. FC1967
TTTCCTGGAAGCAGGGCATCAATTGCTTCACCACCTTAGTGGTTCGTCATCACACCTCAGCATTAAGTGACCGGATTTGCCTAATCACTCTGCCTACATGCTTGAACCGGGACGACCGTCGCCCGGACAACCTAGCCTTCTCCGTTCCCCCATCGCAGTTACCACCAGTACGGGAATATTAACCCGTTTCCCATCGACTACGCTTTCAGCCTCGCCTTAGGGGTCGACTCACCCTGCCCCGATTAACGTTGGACAGGAACCCTTGGTCTTCCGGCGTGCGGGTTTTTCACCCGC
>NZ_MIIZ01000097.1:0-293 GCF_001743005.1 Shigella sp. FC1967
AAAGTGAACGAGGACGGTTCATTTATATCAAACTGAATGGAAAAATAAACCTCGCATAACTGAATCTGGCGAGGTTATATTTTTAGTTTATGTTCTTATATTTACTCAAATTATGGTGCTTTATATATCTCCTCTAATTGTTATTGCAATAGGCTAATTTCTTGATAAAATTCTTAGGATGGTAATACTGCTTTAAAGTGAACGAGGACGGTTCATTTATATCAAACTGAATGGAAAAATAAACCTCGCATAACTGAATCTGGCGAGGTTATATTTTTAGTTTATGTTCTTAT
>NZ_MIIZ01000098.1:0-293 GCF_001743005.1 Shigella sp. FC1967
AGCGATTTTCGCTTTCAGCTTGCTCCAGGTGATCCTGTGCTCGGGTCAGATCTGCGGCTTTCGCCTCCAGCTTGCCTTCCAACTCAACGATCCGCTTTTCCAACTTATCAATGTCAGCCAGTGAGCGTTCTAGCTCCGCAGACTTGAGGGATAGCGAGTTTTTCTGCCTTACCAAGGGCCGCATCGAGCTCTGTTTTTTTGTTGGTGAGAGCTTCAAGTTGTTCTTCCAGTAGTTCAGCCCGTTCGGTGGCATCATTTGCCATGTCCACGGCTTGCTGCATATCTTCCTGGTA
>NZ_MIIZ01000099.1:0-11048 GCF_001743005.1 Shigella sp. FC1967
ATAAAAAATACTTATTAAGTATTTTATTTGCCATGGATTGCCTTTATTTATTTTCACAGTAATAGCATGTAAATAAATCACTAAATATTAATTTAGATATTTAGTGATTTATTAAAATGTAATTATCTAATATAAAACAAAGGAATTTAGAATGAAAAAAATCGATCATTGGTGCATCATTAGCAATGGCATTTGGTCTGATGGCGGGTAATGCAATCGCTGCTGATAATACAGGTACTATTACTTTTAATGGTGAATTAACAGATACAACGTGTAAAGTTGATATCGAAGGCCAAGGTCCTGATGCGACAATTACACTACCAACAGTCAGTACCAATGTTTTACAAAATGCAGGTGATGTAACTGGACGTACTGCATTTAATATGAACTTATCTGATTGTAAAGTCGGTGAAAAAGGTCATAGCACTGTTTCTGCCTTCTTTGAAACTGGAGCCACTGTAGACCAAGCAACAGGTCGTCTGAACAACATGGATGTTGCTGCAACAGGTGCAAAAGAAGTTCAATTACAACTGTTAGATGGTGCTAACTTCGAGGCAATTAAAGTAGGTAATACATCTCAAGTAAATGATACGACTTACTACACAATTACTGATGATAAAGCCACTCTCCCATACGCTGTTGAATACTACGCTATCGGTAAAACTGAAGCGGGTAAAGTAACAAGTAGCGTTGTTTATACTCTGCAGTATAAATAATCAAAATAAACAGAGGGGAGCGCCTCCTCTCTGTTTGCTTTTTATTAATGGAATAAAGATAAATATGATAACCACTAAATTAATTAAAAGCTTTTTTATTAGTTTATTATTAATCATTCCAACATGGGTAAACGCTGGTGTTATTATTAGTGGCACTCGTGTTATTTATAATGAAAAATGAAAAAAGAAGTCACAGTAAAAAATTAGTAATGAAGGGAAAGTACCTGTATTAATTCAAAACTGGATTGATACTGGTAATGTTGATGCAAAACCTGAAACTATTCAAGTTCCGTTTGTATTAACGCCCCCCGTATTTCGTATTGAACCAGAAAAATCACAATCATTAAGAATTCGTTTTACAGGTGCCACAGTATTACCAAAAGATAAAGAATCTATTTATTGGTTAAATGTATTAGAAATACCACCAAATGCGAATACAGAAGTAGATAATAAATTACAAATTGCTTATCGCTCTAGAATAAAACTATTTTATCGCCCTGATGCACTAAAAGATAAAATAGGGGCAATAAATGCCGCAGAAAATCTTCAATTTTCAATTACTGGTAACAAGTTAAAAGCAATTAATAATTCACCTTACTTTGTTTCACTCGTTTCTATCACGCTTGCAGATAATGAGAAAAACCCAATTGATGGTGAAGTCGTTCCTCCATTAGGTCAACACGAATTTACGCTCCCCAATGGCGTGTCGGCAAAATTAGGTAGCAAGATTGCTTATCGTTATGTGAATGATTGGGGTGCAATGAAAATAGTGGAAACAAAACTCTAGCACTCTCAATACTTCATAAAACACATGGGAATATTCAAATGAGCAGTTATATTTTAAAAACTATTATAATATCTGCCAGTGCGACTTTATTTTTAGTAACACCTTATACTTATGCAGAAAATATAACAGAGATTGAAAATAATAAATGGCTATCTAATGGCACACCTGTGTTATCGAACAATACGCCACCTTTATTACAAAATAGCGCTGTCTCATCAACAGAAAAGAGTGAGTCTTCTCATGCAAATGGAAATGGAAATGGTGCACTCTCATTTAATCCTATTTTTATGAATACTGCTCAAGGTGAGATTGATATTAGTCGCTTTAATAAAGAAAATACTTTCTTGCCAGGTACATGGAATGTTGAAATCTATGTTAATAGCCAATTTATGGCAAGAATGCCCGTTACCTTTAAAGATATGCCAAATGGTCAAGTATCACCTTGCTTAACTAAAGATATTATCAGTCTGGTGGGCTTTAAAAGTGATAAAATTCTCCCGCAACTAAAAAGTGCATTAGAACAGCATGAATGTATTGCATTAGCCGAGCTTGTCCCCTCAACGGAAGTCAACTATGACCATTCAGTCCAACGTTTAACGATTAATACACCACAGGCTCTTGTTGGCTATAAACCTCGTGGTTATGTGAGCCCATCACTTTGGGAACGAGGTATAAATGCGCTATTAGTGAGCTATAACGCAAACTATTTTATGTCTCGCAATAATGGCACTAATGACAAATCAGCTTTCGTTGGTGTTAATAGCAACCTTAATTTAGGGACATGGAGTTTCCATCACACTGGGAACTATTCATGGAATGAACAAAATGGTCATGACTACACATCAACTTATAATTATTTGCAACGCATTATCACCACAATAAAAGGTGTGGTTCAAGTTGGTGATGTTCTTACGACAGGACAACTTTTTGATTCTCAACCACTAAGAGGTATTCAGCTTTTTAGTGATGAGAAAATGCTGCCTGACTCACAACGCGGCTTTGCGCCGACAATCCGTGGGGTCGCAAAATCCAATGCACGAGTCATTATTCGTCAAGATGGACGAGTGATCCATGAAATTGCCGTGCCACCGGGTCCATTTGAAATTGATGATCTTTATCCATCAGGATATGGCGGTAACTTGGATGTCACCATCCAAGAATCTGACGGCTCGCAACAGAATTTCAGAGTCTATTACGCTTCCGTTGTCCAGTTACTGCGCCCTGGACAACATAACTATACAGTGGCAGCGGGTCATTTAAATTCATCAGCAGTTGATTATGATCCAACATTATATCAAGCCACTTATCGCCGTGGATTAACTAACCTGATAACAGGGTATGCGGGTATACAGAGTACAGGTGCTGATTATTACGCCCTTCAAGCTGGTTTTGCATTAAGCACCCCATTAGGGGCATTTTCTGCTGACATCACTCAAGCCCGTTTGCACTTGAATACAACGCCATCAAAAGTGAATAGCGGACAAAGTTATCAAATCAGTTACAGTAAATTTATTCAAGACACAAATAGTAACCTGACGATTGCTGCTTATAAATTTAATACCGAAAAATTCTACGATTATAGCGCTGCTGTTCAAGCAATAAATGAAGAACGTAACGGTCGAAGTATCAATAATATTTGGCGTCCAAAAAGCCGCTTTAATGTCACAATTGATCAAGGTTTACCTGAAGGTTGGGGAACATTCTATGTCAGTGGATTTACGCAAAACTACTGGAATAATGATACCACCGATTTGCAATACCAACTGGGTTATAACAACCGTTGGAAGCGTCTCTCTTATGGCTTAAACGTCGGTCAAGCTCGTAATGCGGAAGGTAAAAAAGAGACATCTTTTGAATTGAACTTTATTTTACCACTCTACGATTTAAGTGTAGATCATATGCCAACCTTAACCGCCGCCTTAACACGTAATGGACGAGGTGATGTCGGTGAGCGTATCGGGATCTCAGGCTCTGCCGGTGAAAATAACCGTTATAACTATGGCATAACTGCAATGAATACTCACCATGGTGTTGGCTCAAGTATGACCTTAAACGGTAGTGCAAAAACTAACTATACCAACTTAACGGCTAACTATGGTTTAGGTGAGCATTATCAGAATGGTTCGATTGGTGCTAGCGGTTCATTAATCGGCTGGTCTGGTGGTGTGGTTGCAACCCCTTATCAAGGTAATACTTTTGCCGTGGTTGAAGCAGATGGCGCCAAAGGTGCGAAAGTCAGTGGTTATCCGGGGATTGAAATCGATGGCTTTGGTCATGCTGCCGTGCCTTATTTAACCCCATATCAAATGAATGACATCACGATTAACCCGAAAGGCATGTCAAATAATATCGAGCTACAAAATACACAAGCCCGTATTGCACCATTTGAAGGTGCGATCACGAAGGTAGAATTTAAAACCAATGCAGGTATCCCTCTGTTAATTACAATTCAACGTGATAACGGCGCTATTCCATTTGGTAGTGTCGCTTACGATGAGCAGAACAATGAAGTAGGTAGCATAGGTCAGGGAGGACTTCTCTACGCTCGCGTTGAAAAAGCATCTGGTCGTTTAACCGTGAAATGGGGGCCAGGTGAAATACAGCAATGTAGCATTAACTATAGTGCGCCAGCACAAGATAAAGATAACCCAAGTAGTTTTGTTCAATTAACTCGTGTCTGTGGAGAATAAAGTATGAAGCCGATTATTAAAAACTCATTAGCCTTAATGCTTCTACTTTTTCCTGCTGCAGAGGCCATGGCAAAACCTGATGTCAAATGTATAATGGATAATCCTGCATTTAATCGCTCGATGATAATAAACGGTACTATTTTTGTTGGACCTGATATGCCAATAGGTTCCATTGTTTATCAAGGACAGATAGATTATGCAAACAAAGCACTAAATTATAGGTGTCTTGGTGATTTTTCAGAAGATCCAAATAGAGTAATCCAGTTTATGGAAAGACAAGAGTTAAAAATACTAAGCACGACTGGGACACCGGTAACCAGTGCGGGTATTCCAGCGAATGTTTTTAGAACAAATAATCCAGGTTTAGGTATTGTATTTTTCGCAAGCCGAAATAGAGAGAATACATTACCACTTGGCATTCCTAAATTATCTTGGGAAGGACAACGAGAACTTAATGGAAATCGAAAAGCAATGCAATATTTTGCTGCACCACAATTACACTATTCAATAATTAAAATTGGTCCAATTCAACCGGGTGTTTTTGATCTAACTAACATTGCACATATGCAACTTGATGTTAATTATCCCGATAAAAACAAAGTTGATGCGCCAGAATTTCCCTTTGTTTCTTCATATATAGATATTACAGGCTCCATAACAGTGGCATCTTCAAGTTGTAAAACGCAAGATTACACGGTAGAACTTGGTTCACATAAAACAGCCACACTTACTGCCAAAGGCAGTTCAACCAAATGGATAAACTCCGATATTATATTAACCAATTGTCCTGCCTTTAGAGGTTATTACTCAGGGGATAAAGGTAACGTATACACAAGTGAAGCGGGTCAACATTTTCCAGATCGCGATCCTAACGAACTAAAAGTGACCATTAAACCCGTAAACCCACCAATTATTGAGTACCCAGGCACTTTTGAGGTAAACGATGTACCTGGTGCGGCTAAAGGTGTGGGGATACAGCTAGCTTATGGCACGACTGGCGAAGATTTTGTTAAATTTAATACGCCAACCGCTTTTACACAACCCATTACGGAAAAAGCAGGAACGGTCAATATTCCATTGCGCGCGCGCTATATCCGTGTTGATGATCGCTTATCCGCCGGTGCTGCCAATGGCGCTGCAACCTTTATGATTGAATATTATTAACCCCTTATTCTGTTTGCCAACAGTATAAAGTCTCCCCCTTAGCCTAAACACTAAGGGGCTTTTTTATAGTTTATTGTTCTATTTCCTATCAAGAAAGAGTAAAAATCATTATTTATCAATAGATAAGCCTCCCTCTATCTCATTTTTAGAACAATGATATAATAAGTAAAATATATTTCTCAAACTCTGATGATTTACGGAGCCTTACCCTGTATGCAACCCCAATTTGAAAACGCGAAAAACACCGTAAAAACGTTATCAGTGTTTGATTTTGATGGCACACTCACCTATCACGATAGCTTTATTCCATTTTTAAAATTCGCTTTTGGTAAACGTAAGTTCTCACGCCGTTTAATTAAAATGGTATTACCAACATTGCGTTGTTTTAGACGCAAACTCACCCGTGATGAATTAAAAGAAGTGCTGATCAAAACTTTTTTAACCAATATTGACGAGCAGTGGTTAAAAGAAAAAGCAGAACAATTTTGTCAGCTTTACTGGACTAAATTAATGCGCCCTGCTGGCTTATTCGCTGTTGCAGAAGAAGTCAATAGCAATGCTGAAGTGACGATTTGCTCTGCATCACCTGCGATGGTGTTACAACCTTTTGCAAAGCGATTAGGGATTAAGTTAATAGGAACAACACTTGAAGTTGTTGATGGAAAGCTGACAGGAAAAATTATTGGTAATAACTGCCGTTGTGGTGAAAAAATAAAACGGCTAGAAGCCGTCTATGGAGACTTAACACAATACCATTTAAGAGCATGGGGAGACTCTCGTGGCGATCATGAATTACTTTTTGCTGCGCAAGATCCTCATTGGCGCCACTTTCATACAGGTCGTCGTAAAACGAAAGGTTCACCAATCAAAGTCACCACAAAAAAGAGTCTTAATGACTGATTATTTTCTTATCAAGATAAAATAAATAGCCCCCGCAGAAGCGAGGGCTAAATAGGATCTTAGATATTTACGCCGTGTTGTGCGGCTAACGCACCTAAACCGCCTGCAAAACCTTGACCCACAGCTTTGAATTTCCACTCTGTACCATGGCGATATAACTCACCAAAGATCATTGCTGTTTCTGTTGATGCATCTTCAGAAAGATCAAAGCGTGCAATTTCAGTGTTATTGTCGTTGTTATAAACGCGCATAAAACTGTTGCTGACCATACCAAAGTTTTGTTTACGGTTTTCTGCATCATAAATAGTGACTGCGAATACCAGTTTTTTCACTTCAGCAGGGACTTTTGATAAAGTGATTTTGACTTGCTCATCATCACCATCGCCTTCCCCAGTACGGTTATCTCCTTGGTGTTCAACGCTTCCACATTGACTCACTTTGTTATTAAAGAAGATAAAACTGGCGTCTGAAAGTACTTTTCCATCTTCACCAACCATGAATACTGACGCATCTAAGTCAAACTCTGCGCCATCTGTCACGCGGGCATCCCATCCTAGACCAACCATAGCAACCGACATTGTTGGTGCTTCTTTAGTCAGAGAAACATTACCACCTTTAACGAGGGAAACTGCCATATCAAAGCTCCTACTTTATTGAATAAACTGGCAATCACATCTTATGACTGCCAGTGGTTAGTATTTTACCAATCAGTTATCAAGAGGCATTAATACCGTATTGAGCACAAACTGAGCCTAAGCCTCCCGCGTAACCTTGACCTACGGCACGGAACTTCCACTCTGTACCATGGCGATATAACTCACCAAATAACATTGCAGTTTCCGTTGAGGCATCTTCCGTTAAGTCATAACGAGCGACTTCGATTTGGTTGTCGTCATTAACTAAACGAATAAATGCACCTGATACTTGACCAAAGCTTTGGCGGCGTGCTTGCGCATCATGGATAGTGACAACGAAGATAACCTTATCGACATCATTTGGGATCATGTCTAATTTGATTTTCAACGCTTCATCATCACCATCGCCTTCACCTGTACGGTTATCACCGGTGTGAACAACTGAGCCATCAGCAGATCTTAAATTGTTATAAAAAATGAAATCGGCATCGCTACGCACTTTTCCATTTGCTGCTAACAGAAATACAGACGCATCTAAGTCAAAATCTTGACCATCTGTAGAACGGGCATCCCAACCAAGTCCGACAAGGACGTTTTTCATCGTTGGGGCTGCTTTGCTCAGAGAGACATTACCACCTTTAGAAAGAGAAACGCTCATTTTATAACCTCTTTAGTTTTGTTTTTAATATTCTGATTTTTCAAGAATATTTATTAATTTGTCTTACCTTCATCATCTTTTTTCTCTGGGAATACAAAGCTTGCAATAATCCCCAGAGCAAGAACACCTAGCACAACAAATAAGCTAGTTGTCGCGGAGATGCTGTATCCATGTTGCCAGATATGATCTGTTGCATTTAAACCCAATTTGGCAGCAATAAAGAACAACAACACAATAACCGCTTTTTCAAGGTAAACCAGATACTGTTTTAACGCTTCTAACACAAAGTAGAGCGTACGTAAGCCTAAGATTGCGAACATCATTGCACTATAAACGATGAGGGGTTCACGGCTTACTGCGATAATAGCGGGAACCGAGTCGAAAGCAAACATCACATCGGAAAGCTCTACAACCGCCACACACAGCATAAGTGGGGTTGCATATAACGCTGCTTTTGTACCACGACCGATAGTAATTTCTTTGTTTTCTGGTTTAGCTAATTCAGCATCGACTTCTTTTTGTGTTAATACAAAAGCGTGCCCTGTGATTTTTGGCCATATAGGGAAAAATCGTTTAACTAATCGATACGCAAGATGTTGTGAATAGTCTTCAATTTCTTCACTATCATCACCGCTTTTCAGCATCATCACTGCCGTCCAGGCAACGATTAAGGCAAATACTATCTCAACATATGGTCCTAAACTTAACAGTCCTGTACCGATGGCAACAAAGATCCCGCGGAAAACGATAGCACCGATGATCCCCCAATAAAGAACGCGGTGACGGAAGCGGTCAGGTACAGCAAACCAAGAGAAAATCGCCATCATGACAAACAAGTTATCAACAGAAAGCACTTTCTCTAATGCATAACCTGTTACGAATAAGCTCGCAACTTCTGCACCATGGTGAACATAAAGGAATCCTGCGAATGCCATTGCAATGGCAACCCAGAATA
The DNA here is from genome assembly GCF_001743005.1 of Shigella sp. FC1967. Lineage (NCBI taxonomy): Bacteria > Pseudomonadati > Pseudomonadota > Gammaproteobacteria > Enterobacterales > Enterobacteriaceae > Shigella > Shigella sp. FC1967. Next base: position 8,506 of record NZ_MIIZ01000099.1, read on the forward strand.
TAGACCAAAATATGGCATTCTTTAACGTTATCGGCTTATCTGCGCGATGCATAAATAAGTCGATAAAAATAGCGCCAATCGCAAGTACAACAAAGACAATGACAGTTTCTGTCGGAAAACCAATATGTGTGGATACCATAATAATTCCTGAACGGTTCCCTATATTAAATTAATTACAAACCAAATTCTGCGGGCTCAAAGCCTAATGCAATGGCAATAGCACGCACAGCTTCTTTTTCATCATTGTCAAAATCACCATCACTTTTCGCAACAGCAATACCGACACGAATAGCTAATTGCGCAGCTTCTGGCTGATCTTTCATTGCCAGAATATACTTCATGGTTTCGCCTTTACCGACTTCAGTATCGAACTCGAAACTCAAGATTAGCTTATTAAAGAATTCGATAACTTCAGAAGTATCAAAAACTTTAAGTTCATCCGATGCTTTTAAAAAACCGAGCATCTTCTGTTTTTCTTCAGAACTCACACCGTCACTGGCAATAGCGATACGTGCACAAACCGCAACAGTACCTTGCATAAATTTTTTTGTTTTTAAAGCGACCAACTTGCTTAGCTAACTCAGAACGCCCTGTATTAAAACCTTCTTTTAATTTGTTAAAAAAAACTCATGGTATTTTTCCTTATATCAACTTGATCACTTAGAACCCGCTGTCCAGCGAAATCCCCACCCGTAGGCATTATCCATATCACGGTGGCCTTTAAAAAACTCATTGAGACGTTCAACTTTTATTGATCCATTCTCATTAACTAGTCGGGCAATTGCACACATACCACGACCATTGTTGCCATCCGTTAAACGTGTCTCGATAGGTGGCTGATCAGGTACATGAATGGTCACTACGCCATCCGTTTTGCTCCAATTTGGTACACCTTCATAAATAAACGCGAAGATCAGCACTTGCTTAATATTTTTCCATTCACGCCCATTCACAAAGATCCATTCACCACCAGCAACATCTCCTGTACGATCATCGCCTTGCAATTCAACATAAGGAATACGATTGAAATCACCAAATCCGTTTCCTAATGCTTGAATAACTGACTTATGCCCTTGTTGAAGTTCAACAAATGCACCGATATCTAAATCGATACCTTTATTACCGCCAAACAGTCCACCTAATAATCCAGAGCTCCCACTTTTGCTCTCACGATGCCAATCAAGATTGATTCGAATTTTACCGAAGTCATCTTTCTTCGTTAGGCTGATTGCCGGTTTTTCTTTAGTTAAAGAGACCTTACTTAAGTTCACCGAACTTGGCGCGGGTGTTGGAACCGGTGCCGGTTTCGGTGCTGGTGCTGGCTCAGGATCTGCAATATCAACACCAAAGTGTTCAGCTAATGGTTTTAAACCACCGTTAAATCCTTGCGCGATAAAACGAAACTTCCAACTACCATTACGACGATACAATTCACCTAAAATTAATGCTGCTTCAGGACGACCGTTGATATCAACATTACCGTTCGCCACAACTTCGTTATTAGCATCAACTTGAATTGATAATCGTTGTAAATTTGCGATAGTTTGTCGACCTTCACAAGTCGCTGTAAACGCAATTTTTTCAACATCTGGGCGTAAACGCGTTAAATCCACAGTAAAAGAGGTGCTGTTTCCTGCTGTTGCATAAATAACGGTGCGATCATCATTAGTTGTCTGTCCATAAAACACCATATCGGTGTCACCATTCACTTTACCTGTCGCATAAAGCCTAAAAGCAGATACATCAACAGGTGCACCTGATTGAATTCTAATGATTAGTGTTTGATTAGGAACAGGTAAATTCCCACCTGGAGTCATATTCATTTATCGCACCACCGTAGCCACAATATCAGGCATCATGTCGTTAATAACACGACCTTTACAAGGCGCACCAAACGCAGTGAAATCCCATTGACCATGATTACGTTGTAAAGAAGCAATCACGATACCTGTATGAGAGCCTTGCTCTGTTAAGGTATAACGCACCAGCTCTTTATTTGTTGCTTTATCAACAACTCGGCAGAATGCGTTTTCAACTTCATTAAATGTTTGCCCACGGAAACTATTTACTGTGAATACCAAGTATTCAACATTTTTTGGTAAACGATCTAAATCAACGAAAATTGTCTCATCATCGCCATCACCGTCACCCGTTAAGTTATCACCAGAGTGAATAACTGACTGACAACTTGATTTTAATTTTCTAAACCAAATGGTATCGATTTGATTACCACTTGCGTCAAGTAATACGCAGCTTGCATCTAAATCAATAGAACCACCACCACCAAAAAGACCGCCTAATAATCCTTTTTTCTTAATCGGATCCCAGCCCAAACCAAACATTAAATGGCTCAGTGTAGGTGCTTGTTTACTGAGAGAAACTGTTTGATTCTTGCTTAATGAAACCATAATTAAATTCCTTCAGAGGTAGAGTGAAACAATAACGCCATTTGTGATTAATTCCATATCATGAAAATCATCATATCATGATGAAGTACATGAGCAAGACTATTTTTCTTACTTAAACTTAAAGTTTTGTCAATT
>NZ_MIIZ01000100.1:0-293 GCF_001743005.1 Shigella sp. FC1967
TCGCTCAACTGCGTGATGCATTTGACTCCGCTGCGGCAAAACTTGAATGCGAAATTATTGAGATGGACGGAGAGCCTGACCATGTGCATCTGCTGGTTGCTTACCCGCCAAAACTGGCGGTCAGTGTGATGGTCAACAATCTGAAATCAGTATCGTCGCGCCTGCTGCGCCAGCAAAACACACATTTACGGACACAAAGTAAAACGGGACTTTTTGTGGTCAAGGTCGTACTTTGTCTGTAGCACCGGAGGGGCAACGATTGAAACACTCAGAGCCTACGTTCAGAGCCAGTC
>NZ_MIIZ01000101.1:0-292 GCF_001743005.1 Shigella sp. FC1967
GACATAGTGGCATCAAAGGAGAGCGCCCCCAGTTTCCCTAACGAGGTCCCGAACCCTACCACGGAAGATAAATAATCACTGCCCCCCCATTCCCCCCCCCATAGAGGGTGATATTATGGGGTAACCCGTAACTGAATGTGCCTAACGCAAACTTTGATTTCTCTGAGCCTGAGGCATTATATTGCCCTGCCGAGATTTCATATTTAAACGCCCCCCTCTCTTTCCATAATGGGTAAACTGCTGCTGGCGATCAATTGCTTGCGTACAGAACCATCTGCTTCTTGGATAAAAA
>NZ_MIIZ01000102.1:0-292 GCF_001743005.1 Shigella sp. FC1967
CTCGCTCAGCGAGTCTCTCTTTCAAAATATGGCTGGGATACCAGGATTCGAACCTGGGAATGCCAGGATCAAAACCTGGTGCCTTACCGCTTGGCGATATCCCAAAAAATGGTGGCTATGACGGGATTCGAACCTGTGACCCCAACATTATGAGTGTTGTGCTCTAACCAGCTGAGCTACATAGCCATATTGAATCTAGCTAGCTATCTTTCTTTCGAAAGATGGCTGGGGTACCAGGATTCGAACCTGGGAATGCCAGGATCAAAACCTGGTGCCTTACCGCTTGGCGATA
>NZ_MIIZ01000103.1:0-291 GCF_001743005.1 Shigella sp. FC1967
AACCGTGAGGCTTAACCTGACAACACCGAAGGTGTTTTGTCAGAGAGACGAAACGATGAAGTAAGCTTGTTTAAGATTGATATTACTGGTGACGAACCGCTAAAAAAGGTGAGTGACGGGTAATAAAACAGAATTTGCTTGGCGGCCATAGCGCAACGGTCCCACCTGATCCCATGCCGAACTCAGAAGTGAAAACGTTGTAGCGCCGATGGTAGTGTGGGGTCTCCCCATGTGAGAGTAGGGAACTGCCAGGCATTAAATAAGACGAGAAAGCCAACCCAATGGGTTGGC
>NZ_MIIZ01000104.1:0-291 GCF_001743005.1 Shigella sp. FC1967
TGGTTATTATGGCAAAGGCGGTGGCGGAACCTGTTGCATTGTCGTGCCGGCAAAGTGGACGCCGAATCAATGGGTCAAAGTGGAATGGGAAGTCGATCCCGATGCTTACCCCGGTGATATTCCCAAGTTTAGCGATCCTTACTACGATGAATATATGAGGTTACATGAGGCTAATTATCGTCGTTATAGCAAAATGGTAGAAATTCCTGAGTATGACGACCCTTGTGATGTCAAAGTGCATTTTCTTCCCTGCCAAGAAGTTCGGATCACATTATCTTGTTATTCCCCGGG
>NZ_MIIZ01000105.1:0-291 GCF_001743005.1 Shigella sp. FC1967
AAACTTGTTTTGTGGCAAGAAGCGATTTGACCAACCGAGTAAAACGAGGGCGGTAGGCTTTTTGTTTTTATCCTGATGAGCGTCCAGCGAAGAAAGGGAAAAACAGGGGGAGCCGAAACGAAATGACACGCCCCAGCGATGGCAAGTGAACCCCAGTGAACGTGTTTCGTTTTGGGGGGCAAAGCCCCCCGTCAAGCGAAGCGTCTGACCACCACATTTTTTGAGCGACCAAATACAGGGGCGAAAAAAGGGGGTGGTCAGACGAACGGGCAGTGAAGTTTGACGGGCTTT
>NZ_MIIZ01000106.1:0-290 GCF_001743005.1 Shigella sp. FC1967
AGTCATTGATGGCGCGATAAAAATCCCGAAAATCGCACCGATTGAAGCGCGTTTACATCGTGAAATTACGGGGGCGCTGAAAAGTATCACACTGAGCCGTAGCGCAACCGGAAAATACTATGCGTCACTACTCTGTGATGACGGGGGTAGAAGCACCGGCAAAGCCAACATTGATATCAAATATCACGGGGCTTGATGTGGGGCTGAGTCATTACGCCATCAAATCAGACGGCAATAAGATTGCTAATCCGCGCCACCTTATCAATGCCAGCCGTCACCTACGTCGAAAA
>NZ_MIIZ01000107.1:0-290 GCF_001743005.1 Shigella sp. FC1967
AGTTGCACAATCTATTCTTTGGCATAAAAAATATCAGCATAACCCTTCATTAGAGCGTGCGATAAATTTATTTAGAGAATGCATTAAATCATTTAAAAAATACAACTTCAGAACCACAATTAATTACGCCTTTAAATAATTTACTGCAAAATCTTCAAGGCAATTGATGCGCTTTTACGAAGTATTAGTACAGTTGCACAATCTATTCTTTGGCATAAAAAATATCAGCATAACCCTTCATTAGAGCGTGCGATAAATTTATTTAGAGAATGCATTAAATCATTTAAAAA
>NZ_MIIZ01000108.1:0-290 GCF_001743005.1 Shigella sp. FC1967
ATGTAATGCATCTGCGGCCTGAGCAAAGCCACCGTAGTCAACGACGGCTTGTAAGGTAATCCACTAGAAAGTTCAAGTAATAATTTACCCTCGTGAGTAAGTACCGCTCGTCTTTTCTCTAAAGAGAGGATTTCAACGCCTAAAGTCTGCTCTAATTTATTGATAGTATAGCTAATTGATGATTGTGTTCTATGTAATGCATCTGCGGCCTGAGCAAAGCCACCGTAGTCAACGACGGCTTGTAAGGTAATCCACTAGAAAGTTCAAGTAATAATTTACCCTCGTGAGTA
>NZ_MIIZ01000109.1:0-290 GCF_001743005.1 Shigella sp. FC1967
AAATTGTGGTAGTAAAACGTACCGGAAAACGAAATTCCGGCTCTACCTCCGAATCACGCTGCGGTATCGAAAGATTACAGTGCGTACCTGATAAGAGCACCAATCAACGGACTAGGGATTTCTTGGATTGCGAAGTGTCGAAAGAAGCCCAACCTAACCAAACTTAGCCAGATTAACGAGCTAAGAGACCATGACCCAATAACTGATCATGGAGAAAAAGCAAAGACAAGATGAAGATGTCGCTTCGCTCCGTTTTGATTAGTACCACATTGGGGCATTAGGCGTTTTTT
>NZ_MIIZ01000110.1:0-10985 GCF_001743005.1 Shigella sp. FC1967
AGCTACACCTTTATACTAAGCAAAGAGTATCGCTTTAAGACTATCTTTTTGTGTAGTGGTATAAATAAAGAAACGTTTTTAACTCTATTTTTTTTAAGATCTAATCCTAGCAATCTATGTTCTATTTTTTTTTATCATTCAGTAAAAACCAATCAAATTAAGATGAGTTTATTGAATATTATTTTAAATAGCAGAATCGCTTCACCTACTCACAGAATAGCAAAAAGGCACTCTATCCTTATTTACTTCTATGCTATCTTTATTAAGTGAATGACGAGTATTCGACATAACGGGAAAAAAGATGGATTTAGAACAATTAAAAAAAAGAATTTCGTGCCGGAAAGAAAATAAAGTACATCTACTTTTGGGGGCACAAAAGTAAAGGTAATGACATCGCAAAAAGTTGCTTTAGCCAATGGTATCCAGCACCTTTTATATTAGATGATGTGCGTTATGCCAGCGCTGAGCACTATATGATGGCTGAAAAAGCAAAGCTATTTAATGATATAGAAGTCAGAAAAAGAATTATTACAACATCTAATCCAGGCTCGGCAAAAGCATTAGGCAGAGAAGTAAAGGGGTTTGACCAAGGTATTTGGGAACAACACCGTATGGATATTGTTATTCGTGCCAATATTGCTAAGTTTTCCCAAAATAAAGAACTTGGTCAATTTCTGATTTCAACAGGCAATCGTGTGCTTGTTGAAGCAAGCCCCGTTGATAAAATATGGGGAGTCGGATTAAGTGAGCAAGACAACGAGATTAACAACCCACTTCTTTGGAATGGATTAAATTTATTAGGCTTTGCTCTAATGGAAGTACGTAGTGCCTTGATTGAAGGTAATCATCAATAGATAAAGAAAACTCAACTGTCACCAATCACTGTTCTTCTTTAACCTAGTGTATATAAGCAGTAGAGATAACTTAAGTATTGACTGAAATAGAAATGGCCACGTAACGACAACCTTGTTGTTATTATAAATAATATTTACAGAATAATTAAGAGACTGATATGTATTATGGTTTTGATATGGGCGGCACAAAAATTGAACTTGCCGTTTTTGATAAAGAACTGACTCAAGTATGGCAAAAACGTGTTCCGACACCTAAAAATGACTATCAAGCATTATTGAATGTTTTTAAGGAACTGACGTTAGAAGCCGACAACGAACTAGGTTATAAAGGGAAAGTGGGTGTGGGTATTCCTGGTATTGTGAATGCCAAAGAAGGAACAGTATTTACCACGAATGTTCCAGCGGCTAAATACAAGCCTATGGTTCACGATCTCGCACATATACTCAATAGACCCGTTAAAGTTGAAAATGATGCGAATTGCTTTGCCTTGTCGGAAGCTTGGGATCCTGAATTTCGTCATTACCCTTCTGTATTAGGTCTTATATTAGGAACAGGAGTCGGTGGCGGTTTTGTTATTGATGGCAAAGTATTATCTGGCAAGAATGGGATTGCAGGTGAAATCGGTCATATGAATCTGAATGTGGATGCAGATAACGTGATTGGTGAAACAATGCCAAAAATTATTTGTGGTTGTGGTAAAAAAGCCTGTTTTGAAACCTATTTATCAGGCCGTGGTTTTGAACGTATGTATAAAGCCTTCAATAATGCCCCACAAAGAGCCGTTGATATTGTTGAGCAATATTATGCAGGCGATAAAAAGACGCAAGAGCATGTTGATCGCTATATGAAAGTCCTTGCGATTTACCTTAGCAACATTCTTACTGTACTTGACCCTCATTTAATTGTTATTGGTGGTGGATTATCACAATTTAATGCACTGTATGAGCTATTACCTGAATATCTCTCACACTGTGTGTACGGAAATACACAAATCCCATTAATAGAAAAAGCACGTCATGGTGATGCAGGTGGCGCTCGTGGAGCTGCTTGCCTTAATTTATTAGATTGATAAATAAAAAAGAGCCTTTCTCTTTTATTAAAGGCTCTTCTATTTATCGCGTATTATCAACGTCATCACACTATTAAGGCTACCATTATGGATAAGGTTTGGTTTAAAAAAAGGCTCACCTTTATTGGTGGATTAACTATCCTATTAATCTTACTTCAACTTATTAACTCACTATTACCGATATCTCTTCTTCAATGGGGGATTATTCCAAGAACCGGTGAAGGTTTAATTGGTATTTTTATCGCCCCATTCATTCATGGATCTTGGTCTCATCTATTTAGTAATCTACTCCCACTTCTGATCCTTAGCTTTTTGTCCATGACACAATCTCTACGAGAATATATATTCTCCAGTATATTTATTATTATCGTAAGTGGTTTATTAGTTTGGATTTTTGGACGAAATGCTATTCACGTTGGTGCAAGTGGATGGATTTTTGGATTATGGTCTTTACTTATAGCTCACGCTTTTACTCGACGTAAAATTATCGATATTATCATTGCACTCTTTGTTTTATTCTATTATGGCTCAATGGCTTACGGATTAATTCCAGGACAATTAGGTGTATCAACAGAAGCACATATTTCAGGTGTCGTTGCAGGGCTACTCTATGCATGGTGCGCAAGAAAATTAATACGCCGTAAAAGTCGAGTAGTAGAAGTGGCTAAATAGCCACTTCTTTATAAAGCGGTTACTTGTGGCCGATTGGCAGTATTGTTCTGCCATACATTTCATTTAATACTTCAGCTATTGCAAGATAAAAAGCACTCGCACCACAAATAATACCTTCAAAACCAGCAATTTTTAAAATCAGCGCATTCCCTGTGATATTTCCTATCGCTAGCAAAGCAAATAAAATTGTCAGGCTTAAAAAGACAAACTGGAGTGCGCTATTGGCTTTTAACGTACCAATAAACATGAAAAAGGTAAAAATTCCCCATAATGCTAAAAACACACCCAAAAAGAGAGGTGTTGTTGGCTCGCTTAATCCCATCACAGGTAATAACCAAATACCTACCAAGGTTACCCAAAAGAAGCCGTAAGAGGTAAATGCAGTGGCACCAAAAGTATTGCCTTTTTTGAACTCAAAAATTCCTGCAATAACTTGAGCAATCCCACCATAAAAGATCCCCATACTCATAATAACTGAAACTACGGGGAAAAAACCGGCATTATGTATGTTCAACAAAATCGTTGTCATACCAAAACCCATTAAACCCAATGGACCCGGATTGGCAATACGTTCGTTAGTCATAAAACCTAAAACCTCTAAAAATAATAGGGGAAAATTAAAAAAAAATTTGAAAGCGCTGGATAATAAGAGGTAATACATCTAAAAACAATGATCCCAAAGGGGATATGTTTGAATAGCCGCCAACACCGATCCTAAGGGGAAATAACTAGTGGATTTAACTTAAAGAAAAGAGGTATTTAGTGATAGATGCTTATATCAACAAAAAAGAATAAAATAAAAAATAAAAGGTCTATAATTTAAAGGGTAATATCAATCAGTTGATATATTAATACTTAAATTTACCTTAAAATGCGGTTTTATACATAGAAATGAAATAAAAATATCACACATTAATTAGTTGAATTATTAACCTATAAGTGAGCTTGTTATGAAAAAAAATATTGGTATTATTAATCGGTAGTACTTTGGCTTTTGCATCTCAAGCAAATACAACACATGAAGTGGGCTTTCAAAGCGCCATTCAAACGCCCACAGAACAAGGTGGATTTAAAGGTCCTTCTATTAGTGAAACAACGGTTGCTAAAGTAAAAGATCTTTCTGATGACACTTGGGTTATCTTAACAGGCAAAATTACGAAGAAAATCGGTGATGAGCTATATGTTTTTGAAGATAGCACCGGTGGTATCAACGTAGATATTGATAATAAAAGATGGCGCGGGCAAACAGTCACACCTGAGAATACCGTCAGAATTGAAGGTAAAGTTGATAAAGAGTGGACAAATACTGAGATCGACGTAAAACAAATTACGATTATCAAGTAATTACTATCAATCAAATAATTTGTCTTTAAAATAAGCATTACTTGGTTATTAAAAAAGCTAATATATTGAAATATATTAGCTTTTTTTATTTTTACTTTTTTATGTTTTAGTTTAATCAATAAAATTGGATCCTTTATACAAATTTATCCGCTTTAACCTCAAGTTACGTTTAGGTTTATAGTTATAACCAGTTAAAGCACAGTCACTCTTCGCAAGAGGTGATTTAACTCATAAGATACCCTCATTCCTAACAACTCTACGTTTTACCCTGTTTTCTCCATTTTAAGCCTGCTATGCAGGCTTTTTTTCTTCTTATATTAAGTCATATTCTCGAAAAATATCAAAATAGGATAAACAAAGTATTATTTATACCTTTGTTTTCTATATATATTTTTTTACAAAACTCTACGTCTTTATACCCTAATTAATTTGACCTTCCTGTAGGGGGAAAGATTATTGTTTCGCCTATCAACTTAATGAAAGGAATGAACAATGAAAAAAATTATTACTGCCTTCTCTCATTGCAATCTCTATGTTTACAAGTACAGCTCATGCTTCTGATCATAAGACTGTTGAGATTTATAAAACAGAGAATTGTGGATGCTGTACTTTATGGGCTGATGGTGTAAAAGAAGCTGGCTTTAACGTTAAAGTAAATATTGTTTCAGAAACACAATTAATGGAAAAATATCAACAAGCAGGTGTCCCAAATAATTTATTAAGCTGCCACTTTGCAACTTATCAAGGTAAAGATTTAGTAGGACATATCCCTGTTGATAGCCTAAAAAATATTGACTTAGTCGACAAATCTAAATCCGGCATTGCTGTTGCTGGAATGCCGGCGGGTAGTTTAGGCATGTACGCAGGTGATTACAAAGAGCCTTACCAGGTTATCGCCTTTGATAAATCAGGTAGCCAATCCCTATTTAAGTCTTACAACTAGTTCTTTTTCCTACTTAATTTTATTCTTACTATATAGCGATATATCTCTCCGATAGTGCTATTTTTCTCTGCCTGTTATCAAATTCCAGGCAGAGTTTTATTTTTTTTATCGTAAATAATGTAGGTACAATAGGGTTTATAGGAGACGACTTTAAAAAAAAACATACAAATTAATCCTAAAACAACAAACCACATAATAATTTGAAATCCATCAATAAAAGAAGCCACATGCGACTCCCTTATTATCAAAGAGCTAACATGCTGAATATTAACTAGAAAATCCCCAGATAATTTCTGTTCTCCTGTTTGAATATAACCTCTCAATGAATTTTGATGCGTATCATAAGATATTCGCAAATAGGTATTCATTAAAGCTCCAGCTAGGGCTGGCATTAATACTCTCGCTATCGAAATATAAGCACCGAGATGTAGCGCCTCACTCGGTTTAATATTTGTGACAAATGAAGCAATCAAACCAATTAATAAAATACACTCTCCAATAGCTTGTGCCATGATTAATAAAAAGAAATCATCAGCTCGCCACTGATACGTGATTTGATGCCCAATCAAACAAGCAATCCCAATAATTGCGATCCCTATCATCATCACTAATCTAGGCTCTAATCGACGAGCAATCATAATGGCAAAAGGGCTAAAAAGGAGATAAATAATAAAAGCCATATTAGTCACTTCGCCTATTTGTTGTGCTTTTAAACCCGCAACAATGCTCAAAAATGAAGATACAAACAGAGAGTTTGGCAACATCAAAAAACCATATAAACAAGCAATAACAAAACAAATTCTTAAATTATGATTGGCAAACCAATTTAAATAACCAAAGCTTTTACTATAAATTGATGCCCTAATAATAAAAATGAGCATTAAAACACTACTACCAAGTAAACAAGAAATAATGAGCCCTGAATCCCCCCATCCTAGTAATTCACCTTGCACAACACCAACATATAACAAAATCAAACCTAAGCATTTTAGTGTCATTCCTCCCCAATCGCTTTGTGCCAGTAATTCTTTATTGATAGAAGATATGGGCATTCCTCTCCAAGCAAAAAATATAATAGCTAGAGCAAATAGCATTGAAATCCAATAAAGCCAGCGCCAATTGAGAATTTCAATCACAGAACCTGAAATCGCTACCCCTGCATCCATTCCAACAGAAACACGTAGACTATAAGCCGCCATAACGATTAACCAAACACTAGGGTTTAAGCTTCTTAATGCCAAAGAAATTGTCATAGGCAAATAAACACCTAAGCAAAAACCAATCAAAAAATGCAATATTAATAAAAAAAGGTAGCCCAATAAATTCGCCAAAAAGAAGAAACTAAAATACAGCAGAAAAAAAAGTAATACACTTGAACCAATAAGTATTTTTTCCGCACCATAGATAACCATAAACCAAGGTACTAATGTCATACTCATTAACTGAGCTGCATTAATAACGACGTTTAACCAAGAACCTTGTAAAATATCTAAGCCAAATATGCCACGTATATCAGCTAAAGAAATCGAGAACATACGAAGAAAAAGCGTAGATAAAATAGCCCCTAAAAAAACAGAAAATACAATATATAAAGGCCGACTTTCTTGTACGCTAGATAAACATTTAAGCCTCATCATCAATCGCCTTTATAGATAAACTTTCTGTGTCTATTTTTACTTGCACGGACATGCCTGCACGCAATTTAGCTAATAACTTATTGTTATTATCGAAAGTGATATAAACAGGAATACGTTGTACGACTTTAGTAAAATTACCACTTGGCATTATCTGCTGGAATAAGAGCTGATTCACCACTACTTTGAGCGCCAATATAACGAACTTTTCCTTTGAATATTTCATTAGGAAACGCATCTATTTTTATAGTAACAAGCTGATCTGGAAGCACTCTTTTTATCTGCGTTTCTTTTAAATTAGCAATAATATAGATACGATCCAAAGGTGTTAGCGTCACAATTTCTGTACCCGATGTGACCAAACTTCCTATATTGACCTTTATTTTATTTAACTGTGCATCAAAAGGCGCTTTAATCGTTGTATAAGTCAGTTCCGTTTCAGTCTGTTGATACTGAGTTTGAGCTATATTTTTTTCTGTTAAACGAATTTGTTCTTGTGCTTTCAATAATACTAATGATTGCTGAGCTTGTTCCCATTCATGTTTAGATGCATCTTGTAATTTGATTAGACGTTGTAAATCAGATTGTGCATCAAGATAATTTTGTTGAGTAATAGCACCACTCTTAATTAACTCTTTTCGTAATAAAGGATTGCGCTTTGCTTGCGCAACATCAATCATTGTAGCTTCATAACGATTACGTAATATGTCTATATTAAGCTCAACAGCTTTTATCTCTTCTTTTAAATTATCAAATTGTAATTGTGCTTTTTTTTAATTCTGCAATAGCCACTTCTTTATTCAGTAATTGTTCATCATTATTAATACTAGCTATCACTTCATTCTGCTTAACTATTTGATAATCTTCTTTTTTTATTTCAGAAATAAATCCAGTTACACGAGACTTTAAAATAGTGGGATCTGTTTTAACATAGGCATTATCAGTTGTTTGATAACGGGCATCACTCCACCATTTGTCCCAATCTAATGTCGCTACAACAATAAAAATGATGACAAAAATAACAGCAATCCAAGGCGTATAACTCATGATAAATTGCATTATTCTTTCTTTTTTTAATGGTTTATTTTCCATTTATCCCCCTAAATAGTACTTTTTTACTTAATCAAACCACCAATCTAACATTGTTAGTCTTAGGAAATATGTTAAACTAACATTGTTAGATAGAAAAGAGGAAATGAGAATTATTTATGAAAAGCCCTAAAATTGATCGGTTAAAAATCCTAGATACTGCTATTTCATTACTAGAATCAGAAGGTATTGAAGGTTTAACCATGCGCAAACTTGCGGATGCTTTACAAATAAAAGCGGCCTCTCTTTATTGGCATTTCGATAATAAACAGACATTAATTGAAGGTATCGCCGACAGAATCGTGAGTGATGTTGCGATCAATTTTGAATTGAAACATCATTGGCAAAAAGATTGTAAGCAGCTTGCTTATGATTTAAGAAATGCATTTTTACGCCATAGAGATGGTGCTAGGGTCTTTGCGGGTACTTATGTGATCTCTGAAAATGTCTTACGCATTAATAATACTTTTATTAGTGCCATTATGCAGTCTGGTGCATCTGCTGAATTAGCGAGCAAAATGACAATGACTTTACTCTACTTTATTTTAGGTTGCTGTATAGAACAGCAATCTGTCATGCTCATTGAAAAAGAAGAGATAACCCATAAAAGAGAAGCATTTAAACAGTTAGTTCAAGATAAATTTCCACAAACTTGGCAAGCAAGAGATATTCTTTTTGCTGATGATTTTGCCCATCGTTTTGATTTTGGATTAGAACAACTTATTTTAGGGTTTCAACATCAAATTAATTAGAATTGAAAAAATAGCCGCTTATTATATGCGGCTATTTTATTTTATAAATCAGACAGGGCCATAGCTAATAGCGGTTGCGATACCAATCGCCGCCATACCAATCACGGTCCAAACCATCAAGATAGGGAAAACAAATTTAACCCAACGAGTCCAAGGCACTTTTCCTACGGCCAATACCGCCATTAATACGCCAGATGTTGGTGTAATTATGTTAGTAAATCCATCGCCTAATTTAAGGATCAAGACACCAGTTTGGCGAGTGAGATCCAAGATATCTAAGATAGGTACCATAATTGGCATCACTATAGAAGCTTGTCCGGTTCCTGATGTTACCAATAAATTAAATAATAAATTAAATAAATAAAGTAACTGTGCTCCCCAAAAATGAGAGGTTTGCTGTAATGGAACGAGTGTGGCTTGAACAATAGAATCCAATACACGACCTTCATCTAAAATAACAATCACAGCTCTTGCAATACCGACGACCAATGCACCATAAACTAAGGACTGAGCGCCTTTCATAAAGGTTTTTATATAGTCATTAGGGGAAATTTTAAACATCGCCGCAACCACAACACTCATCATAATAAAGATGGCAGATAAGTGCTCAATTCCCCCATTTATACTCAAATGCACCGTATAAAAACAATCCAATAAATGCAATAAAGACCACAAGACTCAATTTCTGTATTAAAGAGAAAGTACCGTCCACGGTTTGATCTTTGTTAGCATCATAATCAGGATCATCTGTTGCTAGTCCATACATATAACTTTTAGCTGGATTATTCGCGATACGTCTTGCATACCAAACAATATAAGCAATAGTGACCACAATCAGAACTGAGAATAATACAATTCTAAAAATCACACCTGAAAATAAAGGCACTTCAGCTAAAGTTTGTGCTGTACCTAAAATAGTAGGATCTAAAACACCGACTGCATTTCCTGCATAATATCCTAGGTAAACAACAGCAACTCCCGTTATGGCATCTAATTTCATCGAACGCGAAAGGGCTATTCCTATTGGAATAAAAGCAATAACCGCATTTGCAGCCAATCCTAATGATGAAAGCATTCCAAATATAAATGCAACGGTAATAATCAGTGCTTGATAATTACCTTTTGTTTTGACAATTAACGCATTGATCCCTGAATCAATAGCGCGCGTTCTATCATAAATAGCAATCGCACCACCAATCATAAAGATCAGAAAAATAATACTCGCTGACTGCTTCAATCCCACAGGAATGGCATAAAAAACATCCATTAATGATGCAGGGTTTTGGTCAACATAACCAAAACTACCCGGTACAACACGATTTAGTCCATTTACTGTTTCGCGTTCATAAGTGCCTGCAGGAATTAAATAAGTTGCAATAGCGGCTAAGATAACGATGCCAAAAATAATAATAAAAGCATCAGGCATAGCCCATTTTATTTTTTTATTCTTATCCATACATTCACCTTATTGAGACAAGCGCTTTAAAATATTGGCAAATAGCACCGTTCTTTCGGTTAATGAAGGCAAATCAATATATTCTTTATCGCTGTGTTGATATCCCCCAATAGGGCCTAAACCATCTACACTAGGTGTGCCAACCCCTGCTGTAAACGAAGCATCAGAGCCACCACCTGTTGAAATATCTTCAATATCAAGACCAAGTAGACGAGCTTGCTCTTTGATGATGTCAATTAATGCACTACTTTCAGGTGTTTTAACCATAGGAGGGCGATTAATACCACCATTAAGTGTAAGCTTAATTCCTTCTAATACAGGTTTGCTGCATATTTCTCTTACAAGTTTATCAATTTCAACACCTTGCTCATCGGTTGAAATACGAACGTCAATCTCAGCACGCGCATTAGGTGCGACGGTATTAACGGATGTACCACCAGAAATCAATCCTACGTTGACAGAAAGGCCGTCATCATGACGAGAAAGTGCGTGTAATGCTTGGATTTTATAAGAGAGCTCTTGAATAGCGCTAATTCCCGCTTCTGGTGCAATACCAGAGTGAGATGCTTTACCTTCAATTAAAAGCTCATAAGTTCCCACACCTCGACGCGCACTCACAATCGCTCCATTAGCACGAGCTGGCTCCATCACTAAGGCATAGGATTTATTTTTGGCATACTGTTCAATCAGACCACGAGAAGTTTTTGAGCCAATTTCTTCATCACAATTTAAGAAGATTTCAACATTTTTATAAGCATTATTACCTGATTGCATAAGTGCATTGATAGCATAATAAGTCAGAACATGGCTGGCTTTCATATCAATAACACCAGGGCCATAAGCACGAGTATCTTCGATACTAAATGGGCGTTCTGCCACTGTTCCTTTAGGAAAAACAGTATCAAGATGAGCAGCTATGAAAATCTGTGGATCTTTGGCTTCTTTATGAACTAAGCGATAATTATTGCCCAGTTTTTCATTATTAAAAACCTCAACAATAAAGCCTAATTGCTCATAACGTTGAATCAGTAAATTAGCAACAGCATCAACGCCCTCTTTATCATAAGATCCGCTTTCTGTGTTCACTAATTCTTTTAAAAATTCAACCATTTCATTGTATTGTGAATTAATTGTGTTTTGCATTTCTCTTACCTCTTGTAATTATAATTTG